>SLRF01000042.1 GCA_007131065.1 Candidatus Saccharimonadota bacterium | reverse complement strand
TGTCGCCCGGATCTTCCACTTGAACACGTGAGGTCATCTGTTGTGCGATAGTCTCAAGATGTTTGTCGGCTATTGCCGCACCTTGCATACTAAACACTCTCTGTACTTCGTTCATGACGTATCGTTGCACTTCAGAGGCACCGGTCAACTTAAGGAGGTCTTGAAGATTTACCGAACCGGTAATCAGCTGCTGACCTGCCTTGACCCTGTCACCGTCTTTTACGAGTAAGTTTCTGTACCTCGGAATAGTGTACTCTCTGGCACCTACGTTCTCGGCCTTTACATTAATCTTGGTCTTTAGGACCTTGGCTATGCCGTCCTGCTTGGCAGTAATAGTGTGCTTGTGATCCTCACTAGCGGCAATCACGTCGCCAGCCTTAACTTGCTTTCCATCCTTAATCGTAGACTCAAGACCCTTCAGTGAATAAGATTCGCTACTGTCTCCTTCAGGTGTGAGTCGTACTATATAGTGATGTTCATCTTCGCTGATACTTATAGTGCCGTCAGTGTCGGCTATTTGTGCTTGACCCTTAGGGTTCCTGGCTTCAAATAGCTCATCTACTCTCGGTAGACCCTGAGTAATGTCATCCCCTGCTACACCACCCTTGTGGAAGGTATCCAGAGTCAACTGCGTTCCCGGCTCACCGATAGCCTGTGCTGCCATAACTCCTACGGGAACCCTCAATCCAACCATTCTTCCGGTAGAGAGATCTACTCCGTAACATTCCTGGCAAACTCCGCGAATCGACTGACAAGTAAGCTGGCTGCGAATATGCACCTGCTCTATGCCTTCAGCTTCTATAGCTTCGGCAGTATCACGAGTAATCAACTCTCCTTGCTTGGCGAACTTATCGATCTTTTCAGCAGATACACGGCCGGCTATCCGGTCTGCTAGGCTCACACCTATGGCTTCGGATTCGTGCTTATCTAGTAGTAGCCCCTGCCTGTCACCACAGTCTTCTTCAACTGTAAATGTATCTTGAGCTACGTCTACCAATCTTCGAGTTAGATACCCGGAGTCGGCAGTTTTAAGAGCAGTGTCTACAAGTCCTTTTCGTGAACCACGAGCAGCGGAGAAATATTCCAGTGCATTAAGTCCTTCTTTGTAGTTGCTCTTTACCGGCAACTCAATAGTTTTACCATACACATCGATCACACTTCCAAGCATGCCGATTATCTGACTAACTGCACTCAGTTTGGCACGAGCACCAGACACTACAGTTATGGTCGTTGAATTGTCCTGCTCGTCGAAGCGGCTCTTCACTACGGACTGAAGTTCTTCGTTGATGTTTCTCCATGCCTCCACTGTCAGGCGGAATCTTTCCTCTTCAGTAATCAATCCTTGGTCGTACTGTTCGCTGATGTCGCTTACGCGAACCTCACCACGTTCGATTATTTCATCCTTTTCTTCGGGGACAATATAGTCGTCCATGCCGGTAGAAAGTCCGGAAATCGTAGCGTACTCGAAGCCGATAGACATGATGTCATCGGCTACTTGTCCAAGTATTTCCATTCCGTACTTTTCAAATATAGCGGTCGTAAGATTGGATAGCTCGCCCTTGTCGAAAGTAACGTTCTGGTACGGAAAGTCTTCAGGCAGAATATCGTTGAACAATATTCGGCCGATAGTGGTAGCAGTTCTTTCGCCGTCAATCTCTACATATATCGGAGTATGAAGATTGATGGATCCACTTTCGTACGCCTGTTGCGCTTCGGCCGGAGACCTAAAAGCTCGTTTTGGAGAAGACATGTCTTCTCTCTCGTATGTCATGTAGTAAGCACCCAGGACCATGTCTTGAGCGATATATACCATAACCGAACCATCTGAAGGGTAGAGCAGATTCTTGCTGGCAGCCATGATTTCTCTAGCCTCTGCCTGTGCTTCATCTCCGAGCGGCAAGTGTACTGCCATCTGATCTCCATCGAAGTCGGCATTAAATCCGATACATACCAGAGGATGTAACTGGATAGCTTTTCCTTCAATCAGTTTGGGGCGAAATGCCTGTACACCGAGTCGGTGTAGCGTAGGTGCACGGTTTAATAGTACGTATTTACCTTCGATAACTTTATCCAGCGCATCCCACACTAGCGGATCTTGCGCCTCTATCATAGTTCCCGCTGCCTTCACGTTGTGTGCAAGCTCTTCCTGTATCAATCGTCCAATTACGAACGGCTTAAACAATTCAAGCGCCATCATCTTAGGTAGTCCGCATTCATCGAGGTTCAAGCTAGGCCCAGAAACTATTACACTTCTTCCCGAATAGTCTACTCGTTTACCTAGTAAGTTCTGCCTGAAACGACCCTGTTTACCACGTAGTTGGTCGCTTAAGCTCTTGAGCTTCCTTCTGCCTCCAGTAGCGCTGACCGCGCGGCCGCCTCGAGCATGAGAGTTGTCTATTAGCGCATCCACGGACTCTTGGAGCATTCGCATCTCGTTGCGTCGGATCACTTCAGGTGCATTTAGATCGACTAATTTCTTGAGGCGGTTGTTCCGGTTAATTACTCTTCGATACAAATCATTTAGATCTGAAGTGGCAAAGCGTCCACCGGTAAGTTGAACCATCGGACGAAGCTCCGGAGGTATCACTGGTATGTGCTTAAGAACCATCCAAGTAGGTTCGATTCCTGCTTTCTGTATACCTTCGAATTTCTTGAGTCGCTTAATTAGTTTCTTGCGACGTTGCCCTTGTGCTTCCTCAGTAGCTTTTTCCAATTCTTCTACGGTCGCATCGACGTCTAAATCGCCTAGAAGGTGCTCTATAGCTTCTGCGCCAATCATGGCTTTAAACAGGTCGCTGTGTTCTCGTCGTAGATCCCGGTACTCGCTTTCGGTCAAGAGCGCCTTAACTACTAACGCCTCGATTCGTGCACGCTTGGAGGTATACTCATCGTCCAGCTCTTCAATCTCCTCGGTCTGTTGCTTGGCTAGTTGTTTTACGTCTGCATCTTCTTGTTCTGCTAACGCCTCGAACTTCTGCTTGAGAGCAGCTTTGTTATTTTCATAGGTAGTCTCCATCTCATTGAGTAGCTCTTCCTTCTTGTCGATGTCTACGTCTGTCACCACATAGTTAGCGAAGTAGGCTATCTTTTCTAGGCTCTTGGCTGTCATATTCAGCAATAAGCCGATGCTTGATGGAGCTCCCCGCAAGAACCAGGTATGAGTTACCGGTACTGCTAAGCTGATATGCCCCATACGTTCTCGTCGAACAATAGAGCGAGCTACTAACACGCCACAACGGTCACATGTTACGCCACGGTAGTGCGAGCCTTTGTACTTACCACAGTAACATTCAAAGTCTTTGCTCGGTCCAAATATTCTCTCGTCGAACAGGCCGTCTTTCTCCGGTTTCTGCGTTCTATAATTAATAGTTTCTGGCTTGGTAATCTCGCCATGAGACCAATCTAATACGTTCTCTGGGCTGGCGACACCAAGACGAATCGCATCGAAATCGGTCGCTTTCTTCTCGTGTAGGTAATTGCTCATATCTACTCCTCATCCTTTTCTTCGCCGCCGTCTTGGGTGGCATTATCTTCCGGTGCTTCATCTGCTTCGCCGTCAAGTGCTTTGAAATCGTCACTGGCAGTATCTGCAGTAACGTCTACTGTAGGTCCCGGATCGTCTTTTACTATCGGTGCAGTGCTATCTTCAGATGTGTACTCTTCTTCTAGTACTTCTTCAGCATCAATCAGCTTGTCATCCTGTACTAAATCGATATCCAGACTCAGACTTTGCAGTTCTTTCACTAGAACGTTGAAGGACTCTGGTAAGCGCGGACCGTGAATCTCCTCATTCTTGATGATAGACTCGTAAGCTTTCGAACGGCCAATCACGTCATCGGACTTAATTGTCAGCATTTCTTGTAGCGTGTTGGCTACTCCGTATGCTTCCAGCGCCCAAACTTCCATCTCTCCGAAACGCTGTCCACCATTCTGAGCTTTTCCTCCAAGTGGTTGCTGAGTAACCATAGTGTAAGGTCCGGTCGAGCGAGCATGTATCTTATCGTCAATCATGTGTTTGAGCTTGTTCATGTATATGTAGCCCACGGTAGTTCGCTCTTTGAAAGGCTCTCCAGTTCTTCCATCCAGTAGCTGCGCCTTGCCATCTTCAGGTAGTCCTGCTTTCTTGAGCTCTTCTTTGATAGTCTCAGTTGACACACCATCGAATGGCGGACTCGATACTTTGTAACCCAGAGCTTCCGCTGCCCATCCAAGGTGGGTTTCAAATATCTGTCCTATATTCATTCTCTGGGCTACACCAAGAGGGTTGAGCAGGATGTCCATAGGCGTACCGTCTTCCATGAACGGCATGTCTTCTTCGGGGAGGATACGAGCGATTACACCTTTGTTACCATGACGTCCACCAAGCTTATCTCCGACCGATATTTTGCGCATCTGCGCGACATAAACATATATCTGTTGCAATATTCCTGCCTTTAAGTCGTGGCCGTCTTCACGTCGAAATATCTTCACTCCGACTACTTTACCGTGTTTGCCGTTAGGCATACGCCTGGATGAATCTCGTACGTCTTTAGCCTTTTCGCCGAAAATAGCACGTAGCAATCGTTCCTCGCTCGAAAGCTCTTGTTCACCCTTTGGTGTAATCTTCCCGACCAATACATCACCGGGATGTACATCGGCACCGATACGTATGACTCCGTCTTCATCTAGATTGCTCAAAGCTTCTTCGGACGCATTTGGTATATCGCGTGTTATTTCTTCTGGGCCAAGCTTAGTTTCGCGTACTTCTAAGCTATATTCTTCGATATGTATAGATGTCAGTGCGTCATCTTCTACTAGACGCTTGGAGATAATGATTGCGTCCTCGAAGTTGTAACCACCCCATGGCATAAAGCCGACTAATAGGTTAGCTCCTAGCGCTAGCTCTCCATTGTCAGTACTCATGCCGTCAGCTAACAGGTCGCCTTTTTTGACCTTCTGACCCGACTCTACAGCTACACGGTGCGTTAGAGACGTACCTTCGTTGCTACGTATAAATGTCTGGAGCGGATAGGTCTTTTCAATCTTGTCTTTGTAGTCGACTACAATCTCTTTAGCAGTAGCCTTGCGCACTACTCCATTATGCTCAGCTACAATCATCTGTCCGGAGTTTTCAGCAGCAGGTGCTTCAAGTCCTGTTCCCACTATAGGAGCTTGCGGAGCGACCAGCGGTACAGCTTGTCGCTGCTGGTTGGCGCCAGTCAAGGCACGCGTCACATTGTCTTTTTCCATAAATGGAATTAATCCAGCCGATATTCCTATAGTCTGTTGAGGTGAAACATCCATGTGAGTTACACGCTCTACGTCGTCTTCACCTGGTCGGCCGTCACGTCGAACTGACACACGTTCATCTACAAAGTATCCGTCTTTGTCGAGTTCGTTTCCTATGGACGCAATTACAGTATTTTCCTCATCCTGTGCGTCAAGATATACAACCTCGGTTGTAGCTTTCGGCCTAAGTGGCACAGCCTCTACACCGGCCTTATCTAGCTTTGTTACATCCGACTTACCAATTAGACTTCCGTCTTTTACCAATACTTTGCCGGACTCATCAGTTATATCTCCTCTTGCGATAAAGCCTTCAGATTCTTTGACCGGAAGTTCTGTAATTACCTTGCGATATGGCGTCTCGATAAACCCATACTCATTCACTCTGGAATACGTAGTAAGTGTAAGTACTAGTCCGATGTTGGATCCTTCAGGGGTCTCAACTACACATGCACGCCCGTAGTGGGTTCGGTGTACGTCGCGCACTTCAAATCCTGCTCGTTCACGGCTCAGTCCACCGGGTCCTGTAGCGCTTAGACGCCTTTTGTGTGTCAGTTCTGCTAGTGGGTTGACCTGGTCCATAAACTGACTCAGTTGCGAAGAAGCAAAAAACTCTCGAACACTTGCTACTACTGGACGAGCGTTTAGCAATTGCTGGGCAGTTACCTCTTCTATGTCGTATACACTCATGCGATCTTTCACGTTTCGCTCCATGCGAAGCAGACCGATGCGAAATGCCCTTTTAATCAGCTCTCCTACCATCTTCAGTCGGCGGTTGGAGAATGAGTCCATCTCGTCTTCCGGATCCTGGGTTTGGTTAAGTCGAATAATCTCCTTGATGATGGCGGTAATGTCTTCGACGCGCATCACTCGATGCTCAGCATCGTTTGGTACGTCTAATCCTAATCGGCGGTTAATCTTATATCGACCTACTTTGGAGAAATCAAATCGCTTATAGTCGAAGAAAGTATTGTCGATTAGACTCTTAGCGTTCTCTACTGTAGCTAAATCGCCGGGGCGGAGACGCCTATACACTTCGATAAGTGCATCGGAAGTATTCTTGGCCGTGTCTTTATCAAGCGTGTTCTTAATATAGTCGATATCGCCCTCTTCGACATCTGCAAACACTTCTTTGATCTGCTTATCAGTACTGATACCGAGCGCACGTAACAACGTAGTAGCCGGCATCTTGCGCCTGCGATCGATTTTTACAAATATCTCGTCCTTGGCAGTAGTCTCAAATTCCAGCCACGCGCCTCGCTCTGGATTTACCTTGGCTCCGTAGTACTTCTTTTCATTTATGTTATCGGCAGTGAATATAACTCCCGGGCTACGTATCAGTTGCGATACTACGGCTCTCTCCGAACCGTTTATGATAAATGTACCTCGCTCAGTCATTATAGGGTAATCACCCAGGTAGATTTCCTGTTCTTTGACTTCACCAGTAACCTTATTGACTAGTTCTACCATCACATACAGGGCGGT
The DNA here is from genome assembly GCA_007131065.1 of Candidatus Saccharimonadota bacterium. Lineage (GTDB taxonomy): Bacteria > Patescibacteriota > Saccharimonadia > QS-5-54-17 > QS-5-54-17 > SLRF01. Next base: position 2,902 of record SLRF01000042.1, on the reverse strand, counting down.
ATCGTATGATATGTTGTTCTCTTTAGCTTCTAGCTCCGTCATCTTAGGATCGTCGAAACGATAATCCTTGAACGTCATAGACAGCTTGCTACCGGTATAGTCATCTATTGGATTAATTTCGCTGAATAGCTCCGTCAGTCCTTCATCAAGGAACCATTGAAAAGAACGGTGTTGTCCTTCGAGAAGATTCGGTAATTCGATTAGTGGTTTTTCTTTTGAAAATGAAACGCGTTTTGCATCTGCACTCATAATATAGAGCTCTCCTTTTACTTCTGGTATGACTGATATTTGGATCCGGTTTTTGAGGGCCCTACTAAGGTCGGTGCATAGGAATAGACACTTATTCTGCCTCTTTGAATAGTATTATTACTTAGAACCCTGACCTGTGTCAAGGATATGTCCGTATTAATTATGAATTAAGGCTACTTAATTATCGAATCGACCACGCCGTACTGTTTGGATTCTTCCGAACTCATCCACTTGTCGCGGTCCATATCCTTCTCGACTTGCTTGATAGTCTTCTTGGTGTCACGAGCAAACATCTTTACGAGCTTTTCTTTGATGCGTATGGTTTCCCTTGCACTAATCTCAATATCTGAGGCGGTACCTTCATATCCGCTCGAAGGCTGATGAATCATAACTCGTGAGTTTGGCAGTGAATAACGCTTACCTTTAGCGCCTCCGGCCAATATGATAGCGCCCATACTGGCTGCCATGCCGACACATATAGTCGACACATCCGGCTTCACATGCTGCATGGTGTCATAGATCGCCATACCGGAGCTGACACTCCCGCCGGGGCAATTTACATATATCTTTATATCCTTCTTGGGGTCTTCACTTTCTAAAAACAGTAATTGCGCCACGATTAGATTAGCTACGTTATCATCTATCGGAGTACCTAAGAATATGATGTTCTCTTTTAGTAGACGTGAATATATATCATATGCTCGCTCGCCATGATGGGTCTTCTCTAGCACCGTAGGTATTAAAATTTGACTCTTTTCCATAAGATTAACTATAAGAAATTAGCACTCATCAGTCAAGAGTGCTAGTTAAGCGTAAGTTATTTAGAGTCCGTCTTCTTTTTAGACTGTTTACTCTTATCGTCTGAGGATTTCTTGGTAGGCTTCTTGGTTGATTTTTTGTCAGTCTTCTCAGATTTATTGCCTCCATCCTCTGTGGCATAGCCACCTAATTTTTCGACGGTTTTCTCGGCTAGCATCTGATTAGCTATCTCCCTACGTACTTCCGGTTTAGTCAATTCTTCACGAATCTTCTCATCTTGGTATTGCCCGGCCAATACTTGCGCACGTACCTCAAGTTCGTCCGGTGTGACTTCAAGTCCTTCTTGCGTCGCCACTTCGGTTAATACCAGAGAAGTCTTGACTCTACGCTCTGCCTGTTCATCTATTTCCTTTTGATGCTTATCTTCAGTTTGTCCAGTTTTCTTTAAATATTCATCCTTGTCTAAGCCTTGTTCGCTTAAACTTCTAAGAAAGTCAGATTCTACTCTTTGGCGCTCAGCATCCACCATGCTTTGTGGTAAATCTACTTTAGCCTGGTCTACAACCTTATCAACTACTTCGTTATTAAAAGCCCGTTCTTGTTGTTGCTCCTTCTCTGATTTTAGGTGGTCGTGGATGTCGGTCTTTAGATGCTCCAGATTTTTAAATGGTCCGGCATTACCTGCGAATTCATCATCGAGCTTAGGGCGCTTAGTCTCGCTAACTTTCTTTACAGACACATTGAACTCTACTTCCGTACCGGCCAGAGACTGCTCGTTATAATCATCAGGAAATTTTATAGTAAAGACCTTATCATCACCGGCCTTCAGCCCAATAAGCTCTTCCTCAAAGCCCGGTATAAAGCGATTGCTACCCAACTGCAGGGGATAGTCTTTGGCTTCTGCACCGTCAACCGGCTTTCCATTTCTCGTTCCAATAAAATCGATTGTTACTTCATCGCCTTCTTTGGCAGCCCTATCAACTTCCTCACGTTCCGCAAACCTATCTTGTAGAGAGGTAAGTACGTTATCAACTTCGTCGTCCGTAACCTCTACGGCCGGCTTGTCTTGTGAGATTTTCTTGTAATCACCGAGCTTAACTTCTGGCATCACCTCTACCTTTATCTCCAGCTCCAGCTCATTGTGTGGAACAAACTTCTTTACTTCCACGTGCGGACTGTTTATGGGCCGAACATCTTCACTCTCTACCGCCTGGCGGTAAAATTTCTGGGCGGCTGCGTCGATTATCTCAGCATGTACAGTCTGTTCTCCAAGTTCGCGATCAATGATGTCATTAGGGGCCTTGCCAGGTCGAAAGCCTTTCGCCTCCACGGACTCTCGCAATCTATTATATGTACTACGTACTATAGGCTCTAGGTCCTGCTTTGAGGCAGTTATGGATAGTATGGTTTCGTTACCGGTTCGTTTGCTCTCTATATTCACAGTTGCGTACTCTAACACACTTTATGATAGGTGGGCAATCAGCTTCGTCACATCGACCGTCGTCTCTTCACCGGTTGCCAGTTCCTTTAGCTTGTAACTTCCCGACTCCTCCTCTTCATCTCCTATAAATACCACGAATGGAATCTTGTTTTTATCTGCATTCTTTATCTTGGTAGATATCTTGCGTTCCGTCGTATCCGTAGCTACAGATATACCTGCCTTTCGCAGTTGTTGTGCTAGGTTGTATACACTCTCGTCGTGCTTGCCCTCCAGTGTCGCTACTAACAACTTAGTAGATGACGCTAAGTCGGGAATAAGCTCATGAGTTTTGAGAAAATCAGTAAAAGTTACATCCCCAACACCGAAACCTACAGCAGGCACTCGCGGCGTTTTAAATATCTGCAATAAATCATCGTACCTACCGCCCCCGAATAGTGAACGCGGATTCTGTTC
>SLRF01000004.1 GCA_007131065.1 Candidatus Saccharimonadota bacterium | reverse complement strand
TTTCCGGCCGATTGGGGTGAAATAGCCAAGGTGGCAGAGATGCGAAACAGCATAGCACCAAATACCGTCGTGGTTGGCAATGGCGATGTACTATCTCGCGCCCAAGGAGAGGAGCTTGCGCGCACCAGTGGAGTGGACGGAGTCATGGTAGGAAGAGGAGTGTTTAGAGATCCATGGATTTTTAATCCAAAAATGTCTTCAGAATCCACCCCGTCTATGCGCATAGACATGCTGTTGCTTCACCTTCAGCTCTGGCAGCAAACATGGTCGGACGAGAAAAACTTCGAGGTCATGAAAAAGTTCTTCAAGATGTATATATCCGAGTGGGAAGGATCGAGTAGACTGCGGGCAGACTTGATGGAGGCTAAAAGCGTGGATTCAGTCATAGACACCCTCAATAAGGCCAAAGCCGATGTAGGGACCTAGTTGCCGGATTGATCCACCCAAAAATCCCATATGAGCCTGGACGATTCGGGTATTTGCTTGAACGGATTAGAAAGTCTCCATTGCGGCCATGCGTGTGCGGTGTCTTTGAATACATACCTAGCGATGACAGACTCCTCACAGGTATATACACTGCCGTAATATTGCTCTTCATCCACCTCGGCCGTATTATTCGTGCAGCCGTAAGCAAGCTTCCATTTATCCAGGGTTGTATCGGCGGGTGTAAAGTTGAATCCTCTTTTGGACTCATGCTGCTGGTTCAGTGGTACGTATTTGTCGTTTTCGCCATTTATGAATAATATCGGGGCCCGCGAGCTGTCTATATCGAGCGACCCTTCGTCAGAGCCGATTCCGCTCATTACTACGGCCCCGCCAGCAAATATCTCCGGGTTGTCGTTTAAGAGTTTTTGAGTTAGCAGGCCTCCGTTGGAGTATCCGGCCACAAAAACTCTGGATGCGTCTATCGAGTAATCTTTTTTTATTCTTTTTATCATTTCGGATATAAATCCGACGTCATCGACGTTTCTTTTCCAGGAATTGCCACAGCAAAATTCACCATTCCAAGATCTATTTAATCCGTCGGGATAGACCGATATAAATCCTTTTTCATTGCCCAGGTTGCTCATCCCCGAATAGAGCTGCATCTGTACCCCGCGATCGTTATAGCCGTGGAGCATAACGACTAGAGGGTAATCTATCGAGTTATCATAACGTTTGGAAGTCACTACCCTGTATGTACGCTCATAACCGTCGTGGTGAAGCGAAGATTTGCTATGTAGGATGGCTGATCTGTCCGTGCTGGTAAGTGCGAATATATAGACGGCTAGTAAGACCAAGAGCAAAAACGCCAGCAGTGCAAGCAGTATAACCACGACCCTCTTCATCCGCTTTCGGGTTTTGCGTCGAAAGGATTGGCCATGCGCGAGGATTCTATGATCTCCGATATCCTAAAGAGCTCGTTGTACTTTTCGACTCTCTCGCCTCTGTTTAGTGAGCCGGTTTTTATCTGTGATGATCCGGTACCGACTGCTAGATGTGCGATGGTGGTATCATTCGTTTCTCCTGATCGATGCGACACTATGCATTCCCACCCGGCGTCTTGGGCGGTGGATATAGCTTCCAGAGTTTCACTGAGAGTGCCTATTTGATTGGGCTTGATGAGGATGCTGTCGGCTGCTGATTTCTCAATGCCTTTGGAGAGTCGGTCCGTGTTGGTTACTAATAAATCATCTCCCACTAACTGGACGTTGCTTGCCAATCTGGAACGCAAGGCGGCCCATCCGTTCCAGTCGTTCTCATCTAGGCCGTCTTCTATAGAAATAATCGGGTATTTATCCGTAAGACCTTCCAGCCAGTCAATCATTTCTTCGGTCGAGTAAGCCTCTCCGTCTAAGTGGTAGCGCCCGTCTCGGAAGAGCTCACTGGCGGCTACGTCTAGGCCGAGCGAGATAGTCTCCCCCGGGATGTAGCCGGCATCGGAAACAGCTTCTACTAGAAGTTCTATAGCCTCGGTGTCGGAAGTTATCATCGGTACGAATCCACCCTCGTCTCCGACTGCGGTGCTGTAGTTCTTCGCTCGAAGATTATAGGCTAGTTGCCGAAATACTTTGGAGCTAATCTCTATGGCGCTGTAAAAATCTTCAGCACCGTGCGGTATCAACATGAACTCCTGAACGGAAGTGGATTTATAAGCGTGCGCGCCGCCGTTTAGTACGTTAATCAACGGCAAAGGAAGCACGGAAGCTTGATTTCCGCCGTGAACCGTTCGTATAAAGTCGAATAACTGCATTCGAGAGTCTGCTGCCATCGCTTTAGCACCAGCAAGCGACATACCCAAGACTGTATTGGCCCCCAGGCGTGATTTATCTTCTGTGCCGTCCAGTTCAAGTAATAAATCGTCCAAGCTCTTCGGGTCGTGGAAAGATTTGTGAATCAATTCAGGGGCTATTGTTTCTTGTATATTCTTTACCGCACTCAAAACACCCTTGCCGTTGAAGCGCTCTCCGCCGTCCCGCAACTCTAACGACTCGAATTCTCCGGTAGAAGCTCCGGACGGTACAGCGGCACGAGCAAAATTTCCGTCAGTGGTCCTTACGTCGACTTCCAGGGTGGGATTGCCGCGGGAATCGAGTATCTCCCGAGCGCTGATGGAGGATATTTTCATACTATTTATAGTGACACAGCTTCTTACTAAAGCGAAGCGGATTGGCGTATAATACGGTTTTGATGAGCCGATTAAATTCCAGCAAGCCCAAGTTAGTAATAGTTCGCCACGGGGAGTCCGAATGGAACGCGCACGGTAAATGGACCGGCTTGACGGATGTTCATCTTACTGCGAAGGGCGAATATGAAGCCGCAGAGATGGGGTCGAAGCTGGCAGACATTGAATTCGATAAGGTTTTTGTCTCGCAACAAGTACGGACACAGGAAACAGCCAACCAACTTTTAGTGGCTGCAGGGCAAGCAGTCAAGTATCAGATAGAGCCAGCTATTAATGAGCGTGATTATGGGGTCCATACCGGAAAAAACAAGTGGCAAGTACAGAAGGAGGTTGGAGAGGAGGTATTCCATCGTATACGCCGGGGGTGGGACGAGCCTATAAAAGGCGGTGAGACCCTCAAGCAGGTCCACAGCAGAGTTGTACCTTTTTATAAGGACCAGGTGGTGCCCTTGCTCAGAGACGGCAAAACAGTCCTGATAGTCGCTCATGGCAATTCTATCCGGGCGCTGATTAAATACATCGAGTCGATTTCAGATAGTGGCATAGAAACGGTAGAGATGATATTCGGCCAGGCCGTCATATATGAACTAGACAACAAAGGAAAGATGCTTACGAAGACCACTCGTAGTATATTAACCAAGCCTCCGGAGGCATGAACCCATTCAGCGGGTCAGTTTTGAGAGACCGTCAACGAAAATACCCAAAGCATATAGTGCGTTCTGGATATGTTAAAATTAATACAAGGTAGCAACTAGATAAATCCAAGGGGTTTTATAGTGGAAAACAAAGATCAGTCACAGAATATCGGCGTAATAGTTGCAGTGCTTGTACTGCTCGTGGCCGCTGCGGGAGTGGTTTGGTACTTCATGAGTGAAGTCGATTTAGACAACGGCGCTGATACGGAGCAGATGGATGCGCTGGATCCAGATGATGAGAGCGAACCGACCATATCAGAATTTGTAGCGAATAGCCCTGAATTTTCTGTGCTTGCAGACGCGCTCGAGGCAACCGAACTGGTAGAGGTGTTTGATTCAGATGCAGAGTATACACTGTTTGCTCCTACCGACGAGGCGTTCGCAGTATTGCCTGATGGGGAGCTAGAGGCTTTATTCGCGAATACTGAGCGGTTCCGCGAGGTGTTGCTCTACCATGTGATCGAGGGTAGCTTTAGTAGCGATGAAATAGCAGAGATGTCGGAGATAGTTACCTTGCAAGGAGCATCCATAAATGTATCTGACGCACCGGGAGATGATGAATTTATAACCCTCAATGAGTCGGCAGCGATTACGCAGGTAGACGTATCTGTAGACAATGGATTTATCCACGTCTCTGATCAGGTATTGCTGCTGCCATAACCCTTGACTAAGCGCTGCGCAAGGGCACGCTCTTTATAAGAATTACTACTTGTGACGGGCGTCACCGATGGAAGCTGTTTAATTTTATATAATAATGCTACCAACTAAGCAGTGCAGAGGGGGTAGCCATGGCGACTTTAGCAGACGTAAGGTTTCAGATGAGAATGCTTGGTTACGGCGGCTTCCTCTTGAGCCGTGGCGAGGTGCGTGAATTACCCTCGTTGCTTCGTGAAGGCGAGAAGATTGAACAGGCAATATACGGAGGATATGAAGGCGGTTTCGGTATGATGGTGGCTACTAACCACCGCTTAATGTTTATCGACCGAAGATTCTTTCACAAGCACATAAGTGAAATTCCCTATCCAGCCATTAGCGCGGTAGAGCTGGACACTAATGCAATTAGAGGCAGTGTCACGATTTTTGCCCGGGGAAGTGCTATTTCATTGCACGGTATTAGCAATAAGCATGCTCGAAATTTCTTCAACTTTATAGATGGCAAGATCGACATACCACAAGAGCGCCCAGAGGCGAAGACAGAAGAAAGAAGCCGGGAAATTTTACCCGAAACCTTAGCTTTACCCAGGTAGATACAATCAACTTCTAGATTGCTAGCTATTCTGCTACTCTATACGAAGCATGAGCAAGAAGATTGGAATATTAAATAGCGGAGGCGACTGCCCGGGCCTAAATGCAGTAATCGCCAGCATAGTCAAACTGGGCGTGACTATGGATTATGAGTTCGTGGGGTTCGAGCGTGGCTGGGAGGGTGTCTTAGACCCGCCGATGTATATGAAGCTCGATTCAGAATCGGTTAAGGGTATTAGCTATTTAGGTGGCACAATACTTAAAACCACCAGTAAGGGTCGCTTTGCAGGCAAGGTCGGGGAAGGTAACACCAACAAAATACCTGTAGACATCTTAGGTCAGGCCAAGCGCAACCTCGATGACTTAGGAGTCGAAGGTTTGATAGTGATAGGAGGTGACGGCACACTGAGTGCGGCTATGCAGCTGGCTGAGCACGGAGTGAATATTATCGGCGTGCCAAAGACTATAGATAACGACCTTAATGCTACCGATAAGACTTTCGGGTATTCGACGGCTGTAAGTGTAGCAGTCGACGCCCTGGACAAGATTCACACTACCGCTACCTCACATGAACGTACGTTCATAGTCGAGTGTATGGGTCGTGGCGCCGGATGGATCACGCTCTCTGCCGGACTTGCAGGAGGTGCAAATGCTATATTGCTACCTGAGTTCGATTTTTCGGTAGATGACTTGATTTCACATATGCGTTCGCGCCTGAAGAACCAGAATCGATCTACTATCATAGCTATAGCCGAGGGTGCACGTGTAAACGGATCCAGCGTGCACGCCCACAGCGATCACAAAGAAGTGCGCTATGCAGGAGTGTCAGAAGTATTGATGAACGAAATTGAAGATACATCACCAGGAGAGTTTGAGCTTCGCAATGTCATATTAGGGCACACGCAACGAGGCGGTAATCCAAATGCCGAGGACAGGACTTTGGCTAAACGCTACGGAGTGGCAGTTATGGATGCTTATCACAATGGCGAATTCGGGAAGATGGTGGCCGTCAAGGATAACGAGATGAGACTATGCCCCATAGAGGAGGCGGTTGAGGAGATTAAGCTCGTCAGTGAGTATGTTCATGAATATACAGTAGCACAGAGACTAGGTATATTTATTCACTAAGTTGTGTATTGACAGAACGACATTACAATTATATAAGTATTCAACTCTATCGTGAGAGATGCGATTTCTTAACCTGTAAATTATTATTTTTATCCACAGGTGCTATAATATAATTAATTATGGCTACAGAGAAACATAAGGTAGAGATAAAAGAGGAAGTCCAAGAAGTCGAAATGCTTCACGGTCTATACAGAGTGTTTTTTTATGGATGGTTCTTTTTTATCGTGTTGATGGGGGCACTATACTTGCTACCGGTGTATACGGAAATTAGTGAATTCTCAGTTGCTACACTACTGAATCTATTGGCCTTTCTTGCCATGCCGGTGTTTATAATAGCGGTGTTTTTTGGAATATACGGTCTGGCAGTAGGTATTATGCGCAAAAGTTTATTTATAGCCCTAAGCGGTGCACTGATGTTACTGGGTACAGGATTGGTCAGTGCTATAGGGCTGATGTTTGAGGGAGTGATTTTTAGCTAAAGCTTTAAATCTATAGCCCCAGATTGAGGCTACAAATAGTTCTTATCCTTGCGTTGTGGGGTAAAAAGGGTATAGTTAAGTACATTGTTCCAGTGAATGTGGATTCTAAAGTAGGTTTCTAACTGTTCATTTGAACAGCTAAATCTATTTAATGAAAGGACACATTCACTATGCGTCATAACTCTTATGGCGGACGATCTAATCGTTCGCATCAAAATCGGCGTCGATCGGTATCTTATCCGAAGCGACGAAATAATAAACGAACTATCGACCCGAGTCGGTTCGTTAAAAAGGCGACTCCTGTTGAAGAGCAGAATTATACTGCGAAGCATCGCTTCGAGGATTTTAAGCTACATCCGGAAATCCAAAAAGCTATTGTAGCTCAGGGCTTCACCGAACCATCGCCCGTACAAGATCAGTTCATACCGCTAGCCCTAGAAGGTAAGGACGTAGTCGGTGTAGCAGATACTGGAACCGGGAAGACGGCAGCTTTTCTGTTGCCTCTAATAGATAAGTTACTGGCGAATCCGAAACAACAGGTTTTAGTACTAGCGCCGACCCGAGAACTTGCTCTGCAGATTCACGATGAATTCCGTCTATTTTCCAAGCACATGCGCTTGTACTCTACGCTCTGCATAGGTGGCACACCGATATACAAGCAGATAAAAGACCTTAATCGTAATCCGCATATCATCATCGGTACGCCTGGGCGCCTTAAAGATCTAATTCAGCGTAAAGCGCTAAAGCTAGATAACTGCCACAGCGTTGTACTGGACGAAGTAGATCGCATGGTGGACATGGGATTTATCAACGATATACGCTTCATTCTTAAGGAAGTGCCTACGCAGAGACAGTCGCTGTTTCTTACCGCTACTATACCCGCAAGCGTGGAATCAATTATGCAGTCGTTTCTACGTGATCCAGTACGCGTCATGGTTAAGACCGGCGATACAGCAGAGAATATTGAGCAAGACGTAGTCCGTATGAACGGTGGAGCTAAGATAGACATCCTGAATGATTTATTGAATCAAGGAGAACTCGAGAAAGTGCTCGTATTTGGCGAAACTAAAAGAGGCGTTGAGCGATTGGCTCGCGACTTAAACGAGCGTGGCATTTCAGCGGTCTCTATTCATGGCAATAAGACACAGTCTCAGCGGCAAAAGGCTCTCATGAACTTCAGGACCGATAATGCCAAGGTAATGGTAGCTACCGATGTGGCAGCTAGAGGACTAGACATCAAGGATGTCACTCATGTCATCAATTACGACATACCACAATCTTACGACGACTATATCCACCGTATCGGCCGCGCCGGTCGCGCCGGCAAGCAGGGCTTCGCCCTGACGTTTGTCAGGTAGGCGCTACAGATAGGTATTCCCTATATGAAGGTATTCAATATTGCTCGCATAGCTATTAAGACGGTATAATTAGGTATGTGAAAACAGTACTAAAAGTTAAAAATTTACATAAGTCATACAAAGATACAGTTGCTGTAGACAGTGTGTCTTTTGACGTACGTGAAGGTGAAATATTTGGAATCTTAGGTCCGAACGGGGCCGGTAAAACCACTACACTTGAAATGATCGAAACCATGCGCCCTATAGATGGTGGTAGTGCAGTTCTCGATGGGGTAGATGTTGCCAAGAATCCGCAAAAGATAAAAGAAGTCATAGGCGTGCAACCTCAGACTGCTTCGTTCGAGGAGAAGACCAAGCTTACTGAATTGTTGGAATTTTTTGGTTCTACCTATGGACACAGAGTCGACGCGAAAGAATTATTAGAGCACGTCCAGCTCTCAGAAAAGGCGGAAGTTTTCCCTGAGAAACTATCCGGAGGTCAGAGACAGCGTTTTTCTATAGCTACTGCGTTAGTGAACAATCCGAAAGTATTATTCCTAGACGAGCCAACCACTGGCCTGGACCCACAGGCACGTCGCAATCTGTGGGATCTTATAAGAGAGATACGAGATAAGGGTGTGACCGTAATACTCACCACCCACTACATGGAAGAGGCGGAAGTGCTTTGCGATCGAGTAGCTATCATGGATAGCGGGAAGATAATAGCGTTAGATACGCCGGAAAAGCTAGTCGCAGATCTATTGTCCAGAGGTTTCAAGAAGGAAAAACAGGTCGAGCAGGCTGATTTAGAGGATGTATTTATCGACCTGACCGGAAAGGAACTAAGGGAATAGTATGAAAGAGCTACTGCCCGTACTGACTTTTGCGCGTATAGACATCAAGCGTCTTTTCAGAGATAAAGTCGGCATATTTTTCGTATTTGTATTTCCGCTTATATTTCTACTAGTCTTTGGTGGTTTGTTTGGTCGAGATAGCGACATATCTTTTAGAGTCGGCCTTATCAATCAATCCGAGAGCGAATTCGCAGAAGAGTTCGCCGGCCAACTGGAAGATAACGAGATATTCGAGATCTCGGAAGATATAAGTACGGTGGATGAAGGCAAAGAAGATATGCGGGATGGATCTATCGATGCACTCATCATACTTCCCGAGGACTTCGGGGATTTCGATCCGGAATTGGGCTATCCGAGTGGAGAGGCAGAGGTTATTTACGACCGCGGACAAGAGCAGGCCGGCGTTACACTCGGCTCCATTATGGAAAGCATATTCGCAAGTATAAATGCGGAGCTAGTGGCAGTGGAGGTTCCCTTTACCGTCGAGGTTGAGCCCACCGAAGCAGAAGGGTTGACCACGCTAGATTTCATATTTTCCGGACTTCTAGGATTCACTATTCTCTCATTAGGTATATTCGGTCCTACCACTGTATTTCCGCGGATGAAAGAGAAGGGAATATTGCGTAGATACCATACTACTCCTATCAGAGTGTGGCAGTATTTTGCCGCCAACGTGCTTTCTAATTCCGTGGTCGGAATCATGGCCATAGCCGTGATGTTTATCGTAGCGGTACTGATGTTCGACGTTAGCATGCAGGGTGATTATTTGAGCCTAGTATTGCTGACAATCCTAGGGACCATTACGCTATTCGGAGTGGGATTAGCAGCAGGGGGCTGGGCCAAGAACGAGAATCAAGCAGCTCCACTAGCTAACTTAATAGCTTTTCCGATGATGTTCTTAAGTGGAGTGTTCTTCCCGAGATTTCTCATGCCGGGTTGGCTAGAAACCGCATCTGCCTTCTTGCCATTAACCCCGCTCATAGACGGCTTCCGTAAGATTATTACCGAAGGACAGACTATTCTAGAGATAGGTCCAGAGCTGGCTATGCTCTCTGGTTGGCTGGTAGTCATATACATTATTGCATTTAGAGTCTTTCGCTGGGAGTAGTTTCTCGTCTTAGGATCAATTTTGTTTTTCATCCTTCGCAGTCTTGCTACGGAGAACGGGCACAAAAGATCTGGTTCGATGGGCCCTTCGACTCATTTCATTCGCTCTCGTTCGAGTCTGAGCCTGAGGCTCAATCCCTCAGAGTCGAAGACAGGGTC
>SLRF01000057.1 GCA_007131065.1 Candidatus Saccharimonadota bacterium | reverse complement strand
GCGGTGCGATGCCTTGGCTATATGTCTGATTTGCTCTCTTTGTTTAAAATTCAACTCACCAAAAGTCTCGGACTCCAGCATAGAGCTCATTCCCCGAATTAACGTCAGAGGAGTCTTAAGTTCATGCGCAGTCGCAGCAATCAACCGAAGGTCTTGATTCTGCGTATCGATACTATCAGCCATTGTATCTATTGTAGCAGAGAACACTATACAGAGCTTCGCTCTGCGAGTTATATAGATAACTCAGGATTCAGGATATAGGGTTTAGGGTTTAGTATTCAGGAGGTTATAGTTTTTGGGTTATAGGTTATAGATATTGTGCCTAACAGCTAACAACTAAGACCTATAACCTGGCTGGACCCTAGACCCTAAGCAAAGCGATATCCTGTGTCCTGTAGTTTTCAACTTTAGAAACTTTAAGAACTTTATAACTTAACTTATTAGCTAGCTAATATCGGCTTGGTCTATTATCTCATCGAATTCATCTAGATATCTGTTGCCCTCGGTCCAGAGAAGAATAGTTTTATCTCTATACGGTAGGACCACTAAGACCCCCCTGTGATCGCGACTAATCTGTCCGGTAAGCCGAACGCCTTCCAGTCCTGAAACGTTAATAGCGCGTGAGCTTAGATCTCCGCGGTCAACGTCGCGCTGGTAATTACGCATAACATCCTGGTACAAGCGATCACTGAGCTGCATACGGAAAGCATGCGGACTCTCCGATCCACTTTCTTCACGCACTATGACAGGATGTACAGTAAGGTCGATTTGCGTTCTACTAGAAACGTCCTCCTCTACATACATGTTCCAGTCCCTGGGAACACTTATGTCTATACTACCGAATACCCCTGGTGCCGAATATGACCGAAAAGGATTCTGACGCTCCTCTTTGAACCGCTCTTCGTCTTCGGCACGCTGCAATTCACGAGCCTCTGCAACCGCCTCCTCTATCTGCTCCTCTACTGTAGTTCTCTCTTCGTGGTATTTATAAAGAGCCCAGCCTGAAAGTGCCAGTAGCACAATGGTTAAAAAAGAGAGAGTTGCCACTATGACTGTAGTAGTATTTCCTTTTTGATCTGAATACATATAGATATCATAGCGCATACGCTTATAATTGCGCAATGTAGCGACCAGATTGATCTTTTTTACGGGTATAGATAGAGGTGCATACCCTTACGTGTTTCTTGTGGCTCTTTCGAAGGTAGCTTGAATATATAACTTACGACTCGTAAATCTTTGCCGGCCTCATTCTCTAGTTTGCGCTCTAGTTTCGGCATAAAGTGCTCTATTAAGAACACGAACACACCGTCACATTTCGGTAACTTCATCAGCCAATAGTCGCCGCACACTACCCTCACTCGATCCCTATAACCTAGCGTGCGGACACTGGCTATAAGACACAATATCGGGTTGATTTCATATCCAACTGCGTTCAGACCTGACTTAGCGGCAGCACGCAAAAAACCACCCCCTCCACAACCTAGATCCACTACTGTCTGGCCCGGCTCTAGATCTAGTAAGTCCAAGGCATCGTATATCTCAGCTTTTCTAGTAGGCAGCCACGGAGCCCCACGCAGTACGCTCAAAGCTAGGGACACTATGGCTAAAGCAACCAGCCACCAGATCATTCCTTGTCACTACTCTTTTCGTCGCCGGAATCAATAACTTCCTTGTCGAATGTTTGACGTAGATTCTCAATCTTATTCTCGGCATCTTCTAGCCGTTTTTTTAGGTCGCCTGAGAGTTTGAGGCCTTCTTCGAACTTAGATATAGCATTATCAATATCCACATCTTCGGATTCAAACCACTCTACAATATCTTCTAGATCCTGAAGGCTCTGATCAAAACTTTTGCTATCTTTACTCATCCTGAACCTCTGCTACTATTTGATCTTTTGCTAATTGTATCATGAGTCTATCCCCTTTCTTTACGTCTTTTCCGCTACGCACTAAAGAGCCATTGTTACGTACTATCGCATAACCTTGCCGTAATATCGCCTCGGGGTTGAGACCCTGGAGAATACGTTCGATATAAGAAATCCTATCCTTGCGTTCTGCTATCAATCTACCGGGAGCACCCATAAGCAAATCGCTAAGCTCCCCCCACTGCTGATTTTTTACTTCTATTTTTACCTCTAGTTCTCTTAGCATGTCGCCTGCCAAACGATTGATATGTTCACTGACCTGCGACTTGTCAGGGGTAGCAACTACTGCCGCGTCCGTAGGAGTAGCTGCTCGCTTGTCAGCGGCTAGATCAGCCAGTGACATATCTACTTCGTGGCCCACCCCCACAACAATAGGCGTACGACTGGCCGCCACTGCCCGTACCACCGATTCGACGTTGAAGACTGCTAGGTCTTCTACACTACCCCCGCCCCTAGTGAGTATCAAGGTGTCAACTGGTCGGGCTAGATTATCGAAATACCCTATAGCTTCCACTATCTCCTCTGGGGCCGCTTCTCCTTGAACAGTTACGGGCAAGAATTTGATATCTATTCCGTTCCAGCGCTGATTAATCGTCTTGATAAAGTCATGGAAAGCTGCTGAGTCGGACGCTGTTATAAGGCCTATTGTCTCAGGGAATTGCGGAATCGAGCGCTTCCGCTCGGAGGCAAAAATACCCTCTTTCTCTAAACGCTCCTTGAGCAACTGAAATGCTCGCATTAAAGCTCCCTCACCGGACGGAGATATTCGAGTAACGGCAATACTCAAGCGACCATTATTTCTAACCTTCGGAGTTGCTATTACGCGTACTCGCATTCCGTCCTCTATCGGGGTATCTATGCGAGAAATCGGCACCATACAGTTGATAGTCGCCTCTTCATCCTGAAGATCGAAAAATGCCAGACGATTTTTCCAGACCTTAAATCCCACTACCTCACCTTCAACCTCCAGGTGCGGATACGAAAGCTCCAACGTGTCGTTCAGTATTGTAACTAACTGCCCTACACTAAGAATTCGTTCCATTGGTGACCTCGTTTATATAGCGGTTATAGAAGAAAAATCCAAACGGCAGAATTATAAGTCTACTTATAACCCTGAAGAGAATGGTAGCAGATATACCTACCGCAAGCGGCACTCCAGCCAGAGAAAATGTAGCTACCATGGCAAGCTCATAAATGCCGACATCACCAGGTATCAACGTCAGTATTCCAGCGCCACTCGCTACAGCAAAGGCTACTATTACCGCTCCAGGATTAACTACAAAGTCTAAGGCGATAAACACCACGAACAAACTCGTCACCTCTATTATATTTCCAGAAAGACTCCACCAGAACGGTTGCTTGAAATAAGATCTGTCCTTGACTATCTGCTTCACACCCGAGAAGAAATCGTCCGTAACTCGTTCTATACGCTCCACCCCTACTAGATCACGCCCGCCCCTGAACTTCCTAGCTACCCAATCAACTAGCCGTTGTAGCGTAGAAAACAACCACCGGAAAGCCCTGCGGTCGTAAACTAAATAGACGCCGACACCTGTAACTATCAAAATATTAAGCACGAGTGCACTTACTAAAACTATAGATGCAATAGTAGCACCTTCCCCAATAAGCAGTGCCAGCAACGCTACAACTAAAAGCAGCGTATAGGAGGCATAGACGGCTGCGTACCTAGCAAGCTGGATGAAAGTAGACTGCCCCGCCTTTACGCCGTCTTTACGCAACGTCGTAGCCATAAGAGAGACACCGGCGGCGCCGGCTGAGGGCGCTATAACGTTAGTAAACGCCACGGCCAATGCAAGCCCGAACAGACGCCTAAGCGGAGGTGGGGTTACACCTATTGCGCGCAAAGCCGAACGGAAAAACAGTGCATGCGCTAGAAAGTTCGTGGCCATGATCGGTATTAATAATAAAAGCCAGCCCCAGTGAACACTGCGCATAACCTCGACTGCCTCTACTAGATCCGCGCGAAACGTATAACCAAAAATAACTAACGCTGTTATCGCAACCAGTAGCAAAACACGTTTAGTACTCATACATCGACCATTATACGGCATCAATAGCCATATCTACCGCCACACGCTACAATTGCGACATGTATATAGCGATTCTCGGCAACAATCCGGATCTATCCCGCGCTGAACTCGAAGCCCACTATCAAGCAATCACACCTTGCGGAGATGAGGCTGCACTATTTGAGGGCGACCTGTATAAACACCTCGGTGGAAGCAGTAAAATAGCCGAACTTAAAGCTACTCTGCCGACCACTGATAGAAAAGAGATTGCTGACTATATCCTAGAATCGATATTAGATGATATCGACGTACCGCACAAAAAGATGAGTATCGGGCTTAGCATATACGGTGAAATCTGGAGAGAATATAAAAAGCTAGTATTCGAACTAAAGAAGCAGGCACGCAAAAACGGCATCAAGCCCCGTATGGTCCTAGGCAAGAAACAGTCAGTCTCTAGCGCACAAATACTATGGAATCACCTCACAGACCAGGACAAAGGCTTGGAGATTGTTGTTTGCATAGGCAAAGACTGTACCTATATCGGACGTACCGTCTGGGTGCAAGATATTGAAAGCTATAGCCTACGCGATATGCAGAGGCCACACCGCGACATGAATGTAGGTATGCTACCTCCCAAACTTGCGCAAATTATGGTCAACTTAGCGGGTGGTGATTATATATTCGACCCCTACTGTGGTAGTGGTGTCATCCTCCAAGAAGCACTCTTAATGGGTAAGAAGGCCGGTGGCTCCGACCTCTCCCCTCGTATGGTTGATGCTACCTCTGAAAATCTAGCTTGGCTAAAGGCACATTTCAAAATAGATACGGCAGAAACAGTATTTGAAGCCGACGCACGTACCGTGTCCATTCCAAAAGAAGTAGACTCTATAGTGACCGAAGGCTATCTCGGCCCTCTGCAGCACGGCAACACGTCGAAAGAAGATTTACTCAAACTCGCAGACGATTCAAGCGATCTTATGTCTGAAACACTAAAAAACCTCCACCAACAACTGGCCGACGGTGCGCGCCTCTGCATAGCTTTACCCGCATGGGCGCACGGGCAAGGAGTAATACTCCCGCCTCTGGTTGACAGCGTAGAAAAGCTTGGATATAATCGTATACGTTTGAATAATACACTGGCATCTGACTTACTTTACATGCGTGATAAGCAATTCGTCGGACGTCAGTTAATACTTTTGGAGAAACGATGAGTAAGACCAAAGCAGCCGGTTCCGCGAAAAATCTAAACGACTCCCCGGGTCAAAGGTTAGGCGTAAAGCGCTTCGCCGGTGAAACAGTGCAAGCCGGTAATATACTAGTTCGTCAACGAGGCATGAGCAAAATAGCCGGTGAAGGCACTCGTCACGGCCGCGATTATACTATCTATGCTGTTCGGGACGGCAAAGTAGAATTTACCAAGACTCGCGTAAAACGCTTCAGCGGCCACCGCGTCCCACGCACTATCGTAAAAGTCGTCTAGTAACATAACAGGGTTGACTAGCCCATTAGTACGCGCCCGGACATTTATTTTGTCCGGGCGCGTATTTGATTGAGAATTGAAACTGGTTGACTGGTAAGCTTAGCTCTGTTCTGGTCCGCCAATTTTAGTAGAAGCAGCCTTGTTGGCTGTGTTCATGGTACCGCCGGGGTAATCCACTACTTTCGGATTCTCTCTAGAGCCTCGAGGTGCGCTCTCATCAGGTGCACTACCCTCCTGGTATACCGGTTCGCTCAATGCCCGTTCCTGTTGATAGACAGTGCCGCCGTCTCTAGGAGCCTCTTGCATTAAAGGCTGTTCACCTGTTGGTACTGTCGCTTCTTGTGACTGAGCAATATCATCAACCAACTCTTCGATAGGTTGACCGGCTTCATCAAGACTTCTCTCTCGTAAACGGTCTACCGCTTGAACTTCCCCTGCTAAACTATCCCATTCTGAAGTAGACTTAGCGTCAGTATCTTCTGCTTTTTTTGGTAATTCGCTCATTTTGATTCCTTTTTTGTTTTATATCACACCACTCAATAACTATATTTATAGCATAAAAGCTTTCATAAAGCAATAGCTTCAGCGAACTGGAGATTCTTTGTTTGAGTGTTACTTTATGCCAAGATGGTAACGGATTCGCTCAATAACATCCGTTATAACGACTTGCGATTTGACCAGGTAGTCATCTACTCCCAGTTCTTTGGCCCGCTCCTTATCGCTATCTTGAGATAATGCGGTCAACATTATAATCTTAATCTCACTAGTATCTGGAGTATTACGCAATATATCTAAAACGTCGAAACCGCTAATTTTTGGCATCATCACATCTAGAAGTATAAGGTCCGGACGGTATTTAAGTGCATCGCTAAGTGCCGATTCGCCGTTATCACAATGGAATACCTCGAATCCTTCAGCATCCAACCTAGCCTTATAGACATCTGCAAGACCTTCATCATCCTCTACGAGCAGGATCTTTTTCTTTTCTTGTTCTTCCATGGTTTTTATCCTAGCGCTTATTTATTATTTTGTACAGACTTTATAGATTGGACAAAGCCTTTGAACAAAGGATTTGGCGCTCCCGGTCTCGAGGTAAATTCAGGATGAAACTGGCTAGCCATAAAGAATGGATGATTCTCCAACTCTATTAACTCCACGAGCTGACCGTCTGCACTCAGCCCTGATATAACCATACCGGCTTCCGTCAGTTCTTTGCGGTAATTATTGTTAAATTCATAGCGGTGACGATGCCTCTCAGACACCACCTTGGCATTATACAACTTGCGCGCCCGAGTATCCTCGGCCAGATGACACTCCCAGTTGCCTAATCGCATAGTACCGCCTGTCTCAACTACTTCGTGCTGGTCGTTCATCAAGCTTATTACAGGCGCTTTGGTTTCAGGATCGAACTCGACCGAATTGGCAGATTTATCTATATTTTCTCGTGCTAATGCTATTACGGCCACTTGCATGCCTAGACAAAGCCCTAGATACGGAAGTTTATTCTCCATGGCCCAGGAAGCGGCAGCTATTTTACCCTCCACTCCCCTGCTCCCAAAACCACCCGGTACCACAATACCGTCTAGCGACTCTAATGTTTCAAGCGGCAGTTTTTTCTCTATTTCTTCGGAATCTATCCAAACTATATCGACTTGCATATTTTCGCCCCATGCAGCAGCCTTAAGCGCTTCAAAGACGCTCATATAGGTATCTTCATGTTCTAAATATTTCGCTACTACACCAACCTTTAGCCTGGGCAGAGAAGTGTCGAGAGAAGTCTTGACCATCTCCCTCCAAGCACGTCCGTCTCGCTTTCTACTTTTGATTTTCAACTTGTTCATGGCATAGTCTGCAAGACCACCAATATGCAAAGGCACCTCATACACGCTCTCTAGCGTAGGAACTATACTAATGCCGTCTAAAGGTATGTCGGTATACATGCTCAGCTTATTCAGTATGCTTTCCCCTGCAGGCTCCTCCGAACGTGCAACCAATATATCGGGGCTGATTCCGTATCCGCGCAAAGTTCTTACGGCATTTTGTGCCGGCTTAGTCTTAACCTCCTTGCTGGCACCTATATATGGCAGGTATACAACATGTACATACAATACATTTTCACGTCCAACCCTAGACTTAAACTCCCGAATCGCTTCAACAAAACTCAACCCTTCATAATCCCCGACGGTACCTCCTATCTCCACGAAATGTACGTCATATCCAGACCCGGCAGCCTCTATTTTGTCCTGGATGACGTCAGTAACATGTGGAATAATCTGCACAGTCTTGCCTAGGTATTTACCGGATCTTTCATCGTCTATAACTTGTTTTAGTATCTTTCCACTCATCAGTGAACTCGACTGGTCGAGTTCTTGATTTAAGAACCTTTCATAGTGCCCAAGGTCGAGATCTGTCTCCGCTCCATCGGCAGTAACAAAAACCTCTCCATGTTCGGTGGGATTAAGTGTGCCGGCATCAGTATTCAAATATGGATCGCATTTCTGGATATTTACCTTGAGTCCACGGCTCTTGAGTATATTCGCAAGCGAAGCAGCAGTAATGCCTTTACCTACCCCGGATAAAACACCCCCTGTAACAAAGATATATTTGGTTTGTTTTCGACTCAAACGCTAAACTCCTCTCAAATCTGCCTTAATACTACCACGGTTAAGACTCCCTAGTACAAGCCACCTACGATTTAGTACAATAGGAATAAACTCGCTAATTCTACCTACAAATAAAAAGGGAATAAGATTTTGTGGATAGGGTATAGAAATTCCCGGAACTTAGGTCATAGTATTTAGTTCGTCCTAAAGAATAAAAAATAGAATACATAATACTTGATACGTTATACATGATACGAGATTGAAGAGGCTAAGCCTCTTCAATCTATTGAGAAAGCAATTCTATAGCTCTCTCGAGTTGCGGATCTTCGTCGTTCTCGAAATGCTCACTAGTCAGCTCTACTTCTATATCAGGCGTGATGCCCAGTTCATTTATATTATCGCCACCCGGCGTATACCATTTGGCGATAGTTACTCGCAATACGGAACCGCCACCGGCTTGAAGGAGCTGTTGCACGCTTCCCTTGCCAAACGTCTGCTCGCCCACTATAGTGCCAGCGCTCTGGTCGCGTAGTGCCCCAGCAATAATTTCGCTAGCACTGGCCGAACCGCCATTTACTAAGACTACTGTAGGCACGCCCACCAATACACCTCCATTGCTCGCCCGCTCCGTACCTATCACTTCACTCCCACGACGCTCTTCGACTATGACCGTTCCCGGTTCTAGGAATTCACTGGTTATGTTGACCGCTATATCCAAGAAACCACCAGGGTTATTGCGCACGTCAAGGATGATACTCTCGGCGCCATTCTCGATCATATCTCTTGCAGCCCTGCGAAAATCATTGGCCGATTCACTTCCAAAACGTACTAGCTCGATATAGCCTATATCACCTTCTAGCATCTCTGTGCGTACGCTGGGTATTTCTATGGTAGCTCTAGTGATTGTGATGTCCTCTGAGCTACGGCCGTCCCTCACTATCGTAAGCACTACGTCTGTACCTTCATCCCCACGAATTAGGTTGACCGCCTCCATCACACTCATGCGACTGGTATCCTCTTCGTCTATAGCGGCTATCACATCCCCTGGACGTAGACCCGCTCTATGCGCCGGAGTACCATCAAGCGGAGCTATAACTACCAGCCTGTCATCTCGTATACCTATCTCAGCTCCAATACCGCTGAATTCACCCTCGAGACCTCTCTCCAGCTCATCGGCCTGCTCAGAAGTAAGGAATTCGCTAAAAGGATCTCCAGTGGCATCTATCAACCCTTTTTTAAGTCCTAGCATCAATTCGTCTTCACTAAGCTCTCCCGCATAATTGTCTCGCAGAAGCTTATATAGGCTGTCTACTTCACTGTAGTCTAGGCTGGCGGGTAGATCCTCGTTCTGAGAACTAAAACGCTGCAGAGAAAGCGATAGTTGATCGACATTTATGCCAAATCCGAAGCCGACTAAACCGATCAATGCAGCAATAGCCAAGACCGAGCCTAAGCTGAATTGGCGCTTTTTATCTACCGGAGGTTGAGGTCTGTTTTCCACTCAGATTATTGTAGCATAAGGTTTTTACTAACCGCTACGCTAATCGTGTATAAAGGACCAGGCCGAGGAGTTGGAGTACACATTGTAGTCGGCGAAATATCCGTTAAAGTCGGCATTGTACTCACTAACCCGGAAACTACTGCCTCCGTCGAAAACTTCCTCGACTATAGCGACATGCCCGAACTGACCGGAGTTTAAGACTGCCACAGCTCCTGGTGCTGGAGTACTGTTGACCGTGAAACCGTCTCGCTGTGCGTACCGACCTTCCACCCACTCGCCGTTGTAGTAGCCGCTGTTAGTCCAGAATCTAGCGTGAGCTATCCCTTGGAATCCCCAATTATTGATGGCTCTGCCGAGATCATAACGCTTCCAGGCGGCATAAGAGGTGCACTGACGAGAATAGAATCCCCAATGGTCTACCTTCGAATTCATCGGAACCGGAGGTGCCCATTCGTCAGGATATCCACCGTTACCTACTGAGCCGGGCTCGATATCGAGACCGTTACTTACCCGAGCCGCTGCTATTATCGCTGCCTGTTCCTGCTGGGCTTGTTCGAGTTGTTCTTTTTGCTCTGCAATAATCTCTT
>SLRF01000020.1 GCA_007131065.1 Candidatus Saccharimonadota bacterium | reverse complement strand
TTCTACGAAGCGGCCGATGAAGGCGAAAGATTTATGTATGTATTGAGAATGAATATCATGAGCGCAATAGGAAAAGCTTTGGCGTGGGTGCTGCTATTGGTATTGGCACTAATGCTAACTCAAACCGTAGCATTGCAGTCACTTTTTATTCTTGCTGCACTATCTATGCCGGCTATCATCTGGGTATCTGCACGCACAAGCTGATACCGCGGCTAAAATGAGTTAGGATATATACATGAAGTTTAAGCCCGGATTTTTCCTCGCACTGGCAATAGTACTGTTTGGTGTAGTCATACTGGGAATGCGCTATAACAATATTGCCGTTAATGACATGAAGATGGAGCTGCTCAGGCAAGATCGAGCAGGAGAGGATGTGCGTGAAGAGGTCGAGACCGAGTTGAAAGACTTTGCCTTCTCACGCATGAATGCCGATGTGCAGATAGTTCTCGAGGGGGCACACAGTAGAGCAGTAAGCGAGGCGGAACTAGCTCGTGACGCAACGGTCGACGGCAGCGTCTACGAAGAAGCGGAGGAGGCTTGTGATATAGAAGGGCAGACTGCACAGGAAAATGCGGAATGTTTTCAGCAGTTTGTAGCATCCCAACTTGATGATGGCGCCGAGACGGACGCCCATATACCACAACTTAGCGAATTCAGTTATATATACTATTCACCTATATGGACCTTCGATGTACCTGGAATAGCTCTCGCAGGAGCCATATTATCTACATTGATGGCATTCGCACTCTACACCAGGGACGGTATACGCAGTTTACGAAGAAAACACCGGGAATAAATCCCGGTGTTTTTATTCTAAAGAAGGATTTTCTATTCTTCTTCGGTTACTTCCTCAGGAACCTGTGGTGCTTCGTCTACCGGAGCTTGCGCTTCTTCCTCACCGTTTTCATTGTACTGCGCGATAGCTTGTACTACGTCGCCGTCATCGCGTAGGTTTTCCCAGAACACTACATCCTGCATCGATATGAACATCTGGTCCTCAGGGCCGTGTAGCTCATTTCCTAATTTGGCTAGGCTTACCTGTGGGTCAGTAGCTTGCTCAGTATCAGGTTGCAACTGCTGGTCTACCTGTAGATAGAAGATGTCTTCGAGAATCATGGTGTCCTTGCTGGCACCTGTAATCTGGCCGAAGTAAACCTGTCCGTTACTTAGGAAGACTGCCTGATATTGGTCGCTTTTCACCAGATTCATGGTCGACGTGCTACTTCCATTCGAGAAGGCTCCGCCTGCTAGTGCTATCAAGATGATTACAGAAGCAACCATTACAAGTATAAGTGTGATTTTACTTTCCATAGTAGGGTGGTACCATTTTCTTTCCGGTCCAGCGGGTGAGTCATACACTGGGCCATGTCCGCCCTGGTGCGCTACACTGTCGCCTTGCGGTTGATTTTGACTTTGTTGGTTTCGAACCTGGTGCGGGCGGTTCATTCCTTCCATAAGCTCGTTTCTCCTCTGTTTAATGCTTAACTCTTATGTTCTAATCCATTGTAAGTTAGTAAGCGTAAAGTCGCAACACCCTTATGGTTTCAGTGGTGGAATATTTGACATCAGAGGTGCCCTGAGTATATCCTGTTGAGTAGTTATAAGTAATAAGGAGAGAGAACATGGCTTATACGCATCAAAATTCAAAGGGTGTAACTTATCACCTACACGCAAAGGACGTCACACTACGCGGCGGACGCCAGCAGCGCATTTACTACTTTGCGAAGGAAGAGAAGCCAGGTGAGTCGATCGAGGCACTACCTGAAGGCTTCGTAGTAACTGAGAACCCACGAAACGGATTCTTGACTCTTAAGCGCGACAAATAGTTTTCGAACTAGAATTGCACTAAAAACCGCTCCCGTCGATATGACAGGGGCGGTTTTTTGTGTGCTATATTTTCTAATATGCCTTTAAATTTCGGTATACACCACCATCACTACAAGATGCAAAACAAGACGACTGATAAGGAGCTATTAGTAGATAGGTTTGCTTATCTATTCGGTATCCTTGTTCCGATAGCTGCGTTGCCACAGCTATTCACTATTTGGAGCCAGCAGGATGCTTCTGCGGTATCTATAGGTACCTGGAGTGCTTATTTCGCCCTGTCTACCTTCTGGTCGGCTTACAGTATCGTCCACAGGCAATGGCCACTAATAGTTATGTACGTATCACAGTGGGCGCTTCAGATATTTATAATAGTCG
Source organism: Candidatus Saccharimonadota bacterium (assembly GCA_007131065.1). GTDB lineage: Bacteria > Patescibacteriota > Saccharimonadia > QS-5-54-17 > QS-5-54-17 > SLRF01. Next base: position 373 of record SLRF01000020.1, on the reverse strand, counting down.
GTATCATCCGTTTCGGGTAATAATCCATGACAATTTGGAAATCTTTACCGAAACCGTTTTTTGCTCTAGCGCCGATGGACGACGTTACCGATACCGTATTTCGTCAGATTGTTAATAAGCATGCTCCTGCCGATATATACTTTACTGAATTTGCCAATGCCGACGGCATGCAGAGTCCTGGACGGGATGCGGTAGAGAAGAAGTTAGTGCTTGAGAAGAGCGATCGCCCCATAATCGCCCAGATATGGGGGAAGAATCCGGAGGCATATAAAGTTACAGCTAGGGAGTTAGCTCAAAGAGGTTTTGACGGAATAGATATCAACATGGGCTGCCCGGTCCGTGCTGTGGTCAAAAACGGTTGTTGCTCAGCCCT
>SLRF01000008.1 GCA_007131065.1 Candidatus Saccharimonadota bacterium | reverse complement strand
TGGTAGATAATTACCGGGAAGAATACGGAGTCGAACTTTATATAAATCTCGATCACTCCCCTTCAGTAGAGGAGGCGAAGGCAGGGATAGATGCTGGATTTGAGTTTATACATATCGACGTCTCACAAGCCGATCACGATGCCTCTGATGATAAGATTGTCGACGCCACCAAAGAAGTCGTCGAGTACGCCAAGAAAACCGGCGCGTTAGTAGAGAGTGAGCCACACTATTTTGGTGGTAGCTCGAACGTACATAAAGACGAAATAGATTACGAAGAGATTAAAAAGACTTTCTCTACACCGGAAGGCACTCGCAAGTTCATAGAAGATACAGGTATAGATACCTTCGCGGTAGCTATCGGAAATTTGCATGGTAAGTATCCTGTGCCTAAACAGCTGGATATCGAGCTACTTAAATCTATTAAGCAAGATTTACCGGAGCATGCTTTCCTAAGTCTGCACGGTGGGTCGGGTACACCAGAGCATTTCTATACTGAGGCGGTCGCAGGCGGCATCAGCAAAGTCAATATCAATTCCGATATGCGATATACGTTTAGAAAAACGTTGGAAAAAGTACTAGCGGAAAATCCAGATCAGTATGCCGTAGTTAAACTTATGCCGGAAGTAATCGATGCGGTTCAGGAAGTTGTAGAGCATAAAATCGAACAGTTCGGAGCCACTGGAAAAGCTGCATAAAAAAAGAGAGCCCGAAAACCTTTTATCGCTGAGCGATATGCGAAGAAACTTCCTTCGCGGTTTTCGAGCAAGTTGGTGGGCCGGTCGACCGGGCATGGATACAGATGACGGGGGAGGCATCCGTGTTCCAGACGGTCGACCGGCCGACGAGAGTAAGTATGTGCGGCGGCTGGGTAACCGGCGCTACAGCACTCTCGCCACCTAACCCTTACGGGTTAGGATTTCGCTGTCGTCGCATCTAGGGAGCACTGGGGCAAGTGCGAGAACCACTAGTATTGAGAGCGACAGCCGATCCGAGTGTCCTAGAGTGAACCAGGTATCTCGGAAGCTGACCAGGAGTCCACGATAGGAGGCTTAACTCGTGTTTGTGACGGCGAGATGATGCCGTCGGTGACTCCTGGTAGGCTCAGACTCCCAGAGATTCGACGAGCATACCCGTCGTCATCTCGTCTGAGCTAAGTCGGATTTTCCGAAGTAAGCGGCCTCTTAGGTGAGGGCTGCAGAGCTCACCACAGCGTCGCGCTTAGGCTCCGTACTCTTCCGACATGTCATTAAGTATCAAGGTACAATCCTGTGAAACTGCCCCTCACGAGGATCGTTCGAAAATAATAACGCAAATGTTTTCCAGCATCAAGCATGAGCGATTTCACCCTTGAATAAATAACTGATATCATAAGCAGGACTATGGACAAGAAAATAAAGATAGCAACTATAGGGGCGGCAGTACAGGATGTATTCCTGATGGGCAGCGCGTTGAAGGCCAAGCGGGATGTGCGAACCCATGACTTTGTAGAGCAGTTCCCACTAGGCGCTAAGCTGGAGCTAGACAAGGTAGTTTTTAGCACCGGTGGAGGAGCCACCAATGCTGCGGTGACGTTTTCTCGGTACGGTTTCGATACTAGTTTCTTGGGTAAGATTGGTGATGATCCGGCCGGAGAACTGATACAGAAAGACCTCCGCTCAGACGGAGTGGATACGAGTTTATTAAAATGCGATATCGACGGCACTACTGGTTACTCTACTCTACTTCTATCTCCCCGGGGAGAGCGAACAGTGTTAGTTTATCGCGGCGTATCGCAAGAACTTGAAGTGGAGGATTTTAATCACTTCGCTAAACTCAAAGCCGATTGGCTATATATATCTTCACTCAGTGGCAACTTTCCACTGCTAGAATCGATAATCCACTACGCTAAAACCCATGACATCAAGCTTGCTATCAATCCTGGCTCCGGAGAGCTCAAGCAGGCCGAGCGCATGCGCAAGTTACTTAGCGACTTTTCTTTGGTGAGCGTGAACAAGGAAGAGGCCTCACAACTAGTAGACGGCGATAGTGCAGAGGAGCTAACGAGCAATCTAGTTAGGCACACGGAAACGGCGGTGGTGACTGACGGGCCGAATGGATCCTATGCTAGTGATGGCGAGAAGCTGTATGCGGCCGGAATGTATGAAGATGCGCCGGTGATAGACAGGACCGGTGCTGGTGACGCTTTTACTTCCGGTTTCGTAGCCAAAGTAGCCGACGGCGGATCTATCCCTGAAGCACTTACATACGGCAGCGCGAACTCCACTTCGGTGGTTGGTAAAATTGGCGCCAAAGAAGGAATTCTCATGAGCGACACGAAACTAAAAAAGATGAAGATAGAAGAAACGAAATTACCCCAAAAGGAGGAAGTACATGCTTAGTCGACTCTTGCAGGCCAAACAGCCGTTATTCGACCTAACTATCAAACAACTAGAGGAGCAGACTCATAATCAGTCTATAGATGCTCAGTTGGTTGCGGAGTTGCTGGAAAAGGCACACGGGAAAATGCGTGAACTTGGTCTGGATACTTCTGATACTACTGGGCCGGAGCTGTATTCGGCATTGATAAACAAGGTTGCCGAACACGATGAACACCTGGCACGCGAATTAGGAGGCAAAGACGCCACCAGCATCAAGGAAATGGTCCCGCTGATAGTGGATAAGATTAATTCTATCGACATGCCACGAGATGGATGGTTTTTAAAACACGAAGTAGCGGAACAGATGTTACTGCACATGCCTCCTAAGCAAATCATGGAGAAGTTGGATTATTCCAGCGTCAAAGATTTGATTAAGAACGAAAATCTATACGAGATATACGGAGCGCTGCGTTTTGCCGAAGATAGCGCTTGGCTGAACGACTATAACCGCCAATATAAGTCCTTAAAGGCTGATGATTTCGAGCCGCGCCAGATCGAAATAGTCCAATACGACCCCGACAAATGGGGCGATATAGCTGCTCACTTCATTGAGAAGAAGCTACACAACATCACCCACCTCAAAGAGCTGGGAGTGATTATGGTAATGCCGGTAGCGGATGAAAAACCGATGAAGGGTGTGACGCTAAAAGTCGCGCCGTTAATACTGCATTATTTCAACGAGATACGCCTCTATTCTTCTTTCTTTAAGCTGATGAAAGACAAGAATAATTTTGGTGAGATATTCGTCAACACCATGATAGCCGATCCTTCTCCGGTGCAGGTAACACAAGGGGATTCAGTCCACTGGAGGGTCATACAGCGGTATTTCGGCAAACTCAAGGATGAATACCATCCGGAGATTTTCGAGCCTCACGTCCAGCCGGAAGATCTACATTGGCGTAGAGCTGAGGAAATATTATATGAAGTGGATCCGGAGCTGGAGTTTTGGAAAGATATGGATTACGTCGGGTTGTTCATGAATGATGACGAACCCATCACCTTCAATCTTATGGACGTATCGCTCAGCTATTCGAACGAACTTTCATTTGAGAATCGCTACCTATACCATTTCCGGGAATCGCTGTGGAACGAAGTGTTTGTGCGCTACTTAGGGCAGAAGAATCTCGAAGACAGGGTACTCAAGCGCTTGGACAATGCCCTAATCGCTCCGGAAGAAATCACGGAGTTTAAGTAGTGCAGTATCAGATATGTGTAAGCGGGGCGGCCCATGGATCGACCGTGGAGCAGAACTGGGACGTAGCTTTCGGCGCCGGTGAGCAGATAGCCAAGGCTGGGCATATACTCTTGACCGGTGCTACTACGGGGTTGCCGTATGCGGCGGCGCAAGGAGCCAAGGCTGCCGGAGGCATGTCGGTAGGCCTCTCGCCTGCTGCCAGCCGCCAGGCGCACGAGCGGAAATATCGCCTGCCCACCGATGCCTTCGACTTCATCCTACATACCGGACTGCATTACGTAGGAAGGGACAACATGTTAGTCAGCTGCTCCGATGCAGTCATCAGTATCGGCGGCCGCATCGGGACTACGCATGAATTCGCTACGGCTGTGGAACTGGGTAAACCGCTTGTAATCCTAGAAGGCGGTGGCGGAGCCAGCCAGCTTTTCGAAGAGTTGCTACAACTTGCCCGGACTGGAACTTCGTTGGTCAGTTTCGAATCAGACCCCGAGAAGCTTCTAGCTGCTACGCTAAAGCTGCTTGAGAAAAAGCACTCCAAACTAGTCTAGAAATAGAAATTTTATAAATCAAAAAAGAATAAGCTGTAGAGAGTTTGGGGTGGGTATAGGCGCGAGGAGGACATGGTGGATGTACCAAGAGGTACAAACGTTGCTTTCCATGCCCTCCTCGGACGCCAATGTACCTGCGCAGTTGCGCAAGATGGCACTTTTGTGCCAATCGGAGTAAACATGGTTGATTCCTAGGGGATGTCGACTTGGGGTGGAATGTTCATGCTCATGGACATCCAGCCAGCGACGGCAGCGAGCAAGAGAGCGGTTGCTGCCATAAGCAGCAGTACTATCATGATGTTGCGGTGAATGGTCATAATCAACTCCTGTTGTCCGTTGGTGGTCTCTCTACAGCTTGTCAAGGTGATCCAAGCTTGCGCCTGAATTGCTTATATATAAACATAATTGCTTTGTTATGTCAATATATAAGAATAAGCCATAGGGAATTACATCGTCACGTGCCTGATTAGTCGCTGCGTAGCGGGAACTTCTCGATCACCCAGACCGCAATCGCGAGCGTGACTACCAGTCCGTAGACGGGCAGCGGGATGATATTGAGCAGTTTGACTACGTCGCCAAGTGGCATCGATTCGAGAAGAATCAACGCTATCAAGGCGGTGCCGATTAGTATCAGTACCATCACAATCGCAATAGTGAGGACTGTTGCCCTGAAGAGCTTGAATGCACTTAAGCTGCGCTGGGCCAGCTGTGTCGGACTAGACATCTTCTCTCCTATGACTTGTTGAGGTTCGTCCAAGTAGCCTTGGATTGCTTTTATTTAAACCACAGGAAATTGTTCTCGTCAATTGATATACTAGAGGGATATGGCTGAATTCAACCTAGCATCCGAATACGAACCGACCGGGGATCAACCTCGGGCGATTGAGCTTCTAAATGAAGGCGTGTCCCGTGGCGACCGCGAACAGACACTACTCGGCGTGACCGGGTCGGGGAAGACCTTTACCATGGCCAACGTCATAGCCCAGAATAAGAAGCCGACTTTGGTACTCTCGCACAACAAGACCCTAGCCGCCCAGCTGTACAGTGAATTCAAACGGTTCTTTCCCGACAACTCCGTACATTATTTCATCAGCTACTTCGACTACTACCAGCCGGAAGCCTATATCGCACAATCCGACACTTACATAGAGAAAGACTCACAGATCAATGAAGAGATAGACCGGCTTCGCCACGCCTCTACCAAGGCATTGCTCGAGCGCGACGACGTCATAATCGTCGCCAGCGTCAGCTGTATATATGGACTAGGCGCGGTGGCCGACTACTCAGCATTGGCCATCCGGCTCAAGGAGGGGGAGAAGCGCAAAAGAGATAAATTCATTCGGCATCTTACCGACATCCAGTACGAGCGTAACGATATCGATTTCCACCGTGGGACTTTTCGGGCCAAAGGAGACGTCGTAGACGTCTTCCCTATAGGAGCCGAATCCGCCTATCGGTTCGATTTCTTCGGCGACCAATTGGAGCGGATACGCCATATCGATCCTCTGACCGGAGAACTTGGTGAATCTATGGATGAAGTAGCTATATTTCCAGGAAGCCACTTCGTAACACCTGAAGACAAGCTAAAAGTAGCCATGGTAAAGATACGTGAAGAGCTAGGAGAACAGCTAAAAAAGCTGAAGTCCGAGAACAAGCTTCTAGAGGCCCAGCGCTTAGAGCAGAGGACCAATTACGATTTAGAGATGCTAGAGCAGACCGGCTTCGTAAAAGGCATCGAGAACTATTCGCGTTACCTAACCGATAGAGAGGAAGGGGAGCAGCCGGCCACACTACTGGACTATTTCCCTGATGATTTTCTAATGTTCATCGATGAATCGCATATGACGTTGCCACAGGTCCGGGGTATGTATAATGGCGACCGTGCTCGCAAGGAAGTGCTAGTAGAGCATGGCTTTCGCATGCCGAGTGCACTGGATAATAGGCCACTTACCTATAGTGAATTCGAAAAACACATCAACCAGGCGGTATACGTATCTGCCACCCCGGCCGATTTCGAGCTTGGACGCTCTAGCCAAGTAGTAGAGCAGATTATTCGGCCCACCGGCCTGCTCGATCCACAAATTGATATACGCCCCACTAAAGGTCAGGTTGATGATCTAATAGCAGAGATTAGAGAGACGACTTCTCGTGGACAGAGGGCCTTAGTAACCACTCTTACAAAGCGGATGGCCGAAGATTTAAGCGAATACCTCGCTGATTTAGGCATGAAGGTCCAGTACCTACACTCGGAAGTCGATACATTAGAACGGAGCGACATATTACGCGATTTGCGCATGGGAGTCTACGACGTATTGATAGGCATCAATCTATTACGTGAAGGTCTCGATCTTCCAGAGGTCAGCCTAGTAGCGATACTGGATGCGGACAAGGAGGGTTTTTTGCGTTCCTCCCAAGCGCTGATCCAGACTATAGGTAGGGCAGCTAGACACATCGAAGGACGGGTGCTCATGTATGCCGATACGACCACTGATTCCATGCAACACGCTATAGACGAGACCGATCGGCGTCGTGCCATCCAGGCTGAGTACAACGAAAAGCACGGCATCACTCCACAGGGAATCCAGCGGGCTATCGAGGAGCGTATGCGTGCAGAGGAAGACGAATCTGAAACTCCGAAAGTCGACGTTAAAAAGATACCCAAAGGCGAGCACGACCGCGTCATCAAGGAGCTAACCGCTCAGATGGAGTTGGCTGCCGCCAATCTCCGCTTCGAAGAGGCCGCCGAGTTACGTGACTACATCGAGGAAATTGAAAAAGCCCAATAGCCACTGCGCTTAGTTATAAAGTTTTAAAGTTTGTAAAGTCATAAAGTCTATATAACTAGGATTTAGGATATCGCTTCGCTTAGGGTATTGAGAGGATTTAGGAAACAGGGTATAGGGTTTAGTTTTACAACCAAAATACTAAATACTAAATACTAATCCCAATATACTTGGCGCCTTCGTGCGCCACATCCTGCTCCAAAAGTGAAGGCCCGCAGCCTTTTCACCAAGCGGATGCTTGATGGGGCTGCGGGCGTGGGTGGTTGAACCTATTTACTCCTTTTCACTCCAGTTGTAGAGAATCTCGCCGATTCTCGTGATGGTTGCAGGCGGGGCGTCTATCGTCTGAAGTACGACCTTGAAATCGTGTTGACTACCCAGAAACCAGCCGGCTTCGTGGAAGTAGCGTTGGTCACAGAAATCAGGGTGAAAGCCTTCCTTGAGGGCTGCTACTCGCGAAGGCTTGTTTCGCAGGGACGTGTTGAGGAGTCGCTTACTGAGTGCTTCCGATGCGAGTCCGAACGCATTCAGTGTGTCGGCCACTTCGAGCTGGGCTTTCTTGAGCCAGCCAAGTTTTTCGCCTTTACTGAATCCGCGAAGACCAGACCGGCAATGGCTTCGATCGAGAGCGCTAAATACGAGCGAAAACGATTCTCGTGATCCATGCCACTCCAGTAGCTTCATGACGTCTTCCGGTTTAATGATGTCTGACTCGAATAGCAGGTCATCGCGGTCGTGGAGGCCAGTTGTACAGAGTTCGAGATGTCGCATTAGCCAATCGTTGATTGTCGACTGACTGTCGCCGATGTGATCGATAAGTGCGTTGGTTCCGGTATTATCGCTCTCGATCAAGATAATTTCGATGAGAGTCCCTAACGGAACTTCTGTGCCTTCCGGGCAGAATTGCAAGACCCCGGTTCCCGGACGCTTGTGATCGTCAAGGATGACGACCACGTCCTCGAGGTCGAGTAGTTCTCGTTCCACTTGGTCCAGCGCGTAGCAGATGATGCCGAGTTTGCCGAGACTCATAGCCTCATAGGCATCCTCCGGTCGGATGACGATATCGATATCGCAATCGATTCCGTAACCGCGTACCAGTAGACTACAAATAGCCCCTGATTTAGTTGCATCTCGGAGCTCTTCTCGAAGTTGCTCTTCCAGTGCTACTGTCGCATTCATGTTTACCCCTTGTCGTGTCTAGGGAGTTGGATAGGTTCGATACTAGATTTGGCACCTAGCATTGAGTATATTTATACAATGAATACTTGATTTTAGCAATAATTGTTAAGAGCATAAAATAAGTTAAAAATGGCCGATTGTTTGAAGTGTTCGCTAGTGTAGAGCTATACTATGGAAGATGTCGAAATTTAGCTCTCAAGACGTACAAAGATTAGGACTACTGGCACGGACCGCCATCAGCGATGATCAGGCGGCAGAGTTGGCTCCGCAACTGGAGTCGATACTCGATTATGTAGCCAAACTCAGTAGTGTCGATACTACGGATACCGAGATAACAACCCAGGTGACAGGCTTGGTTGACGTCTGGAGGGAGGACGAAGTCAAGAGTTCTAAGTTGTCCCGAGAGGAGCTACTCCAGAACGCTCCTAGTACTCAGGACGGATATATTAAGGTTCGGAGAGTACTGTGAAATTAGGATTTAGGATACAGGGTTTAGGGTTTAGTTCTGAAAGGCGAGAATCGTAGTGGTTTGGGATAAGTTGCCTGAGCTAGTCGAGAAGGTGCGCGCTGGGGAGGTCAGTGCGGTATCTCTAGTGCAGCAAAGCATAGACAAGGCGAAAGAGAGCGAAGATTATCATGCACTTTTGGAGATAAACAACCAGGCTTTGGAGCAGGCAAAGTCTATTGACGAGCGCATAGCAAAAGGCGAGAAGGACGGAGCCCTTCTAGGGATACCGTTCGTAGCCAAGGACAATTTCCTGACTCATCATACGAAAACCACGGCTGCTAGCAAGCTTCTAGATAATTTCCAAGCGCCATACCAGGCTACTGCCATAGAGAAGCTGGAAGCCGAAGGCGCGATTATGATTGGCAAGGCTAATTTAGATGAGTTCGCCCATGGTTCCTCGACCGAGAACAGCGCTTATGGGCCAACCAAGAATCCTCATGATAAATCTCGCGTACCCGGTGGCTCTTCTGGTGGTTCAGCGGCTGCGGTAGCGTTGGGTATCGTACCGTTCGCATTAGGTACAGATACCGGCGGATCGATACGACTTCCGGCCAGCTTCTGTGGCGTAGTCGGATACAAGCCTACCTATGGCTTAGTGTCTCGCTATGGAGTGATTGCAATGGCTTCCTCCACTGACGTAATCGGCCCCATCACGCGCAATGTATCCGACAGTGGATATCTTCTAGACATATTGGCAGGTCAGGATCCGCTGGATAGCACTACCATAGAGCGGGAGAAATCTTACCAATCGAAAGCTCATAACCTCAAAGGCCTAAAGGTAGGCATAGTATCTGAGCATATGGGAGAGGGTGTCGACTCAAGTGTAAAAGCTTCGATCCAATCCGCTATCGATAAACTCAAAGAAGCAGGCGCAGAGATTGTAGAAATAGACATGGAGCTGAACGAACTGGCCCTGGCAGCTTATTATGTCATAGCCCCGGCTGAAATCAGCTCGAATCTAGCTCGTTATGACGGCGTAAAATATGGCGTGAGCGCAGAAAATGCCGGAGATTTACTAGAAACATACCTCAAGTTTAGAGGTGAAGGGTTCGGTGAAGAGCCTATCCGGCGTATACTTACCGGCACATTCGTACTTTCTAGCGGTTATCAGGACGCTTACTATAAACAAGCGCAAAAGGTACGTACACAAATAACCGAGGAGTATGCTCGGGCTTTCGAAAAGGTGGATGTTCTCATAGGACCTACAGCACCGACACCGCCATTCAAATTAGGCGAAAAACAGGATCCACTATCAATGTATCTAAGTGACAGTATGACAATAGCTACGAACCTAGCCGGTTTGCCGGCTATAAGCCTACCGGTCGCGACAGATGATTTGCCGGTAGGATTACATCTGCAGGGCGCACAGAGAACCGATAAGAAGTTACTGGATATAGCAATGTCAGTGGAGGATTTGTTATGAGTGAATTAATCATAATAGTTCTAGGCATAGCTCTGCTATTGGGTATGACACTGCTCATACCTATAACCCGTACACACAAAAAACGTGCCCAGCATATAGACAAGGTATTCGTGGGTCAAAAATGGAAAGACATAGTACACATGGCCGGCAAGCCCGACCAATCGGCACGCTTTGCAATCATCGAGGCCGATAAACTCCTGGATTATGCCCTGAAGAAACGCGGATACAGAGGCGAGACTATGGGTGAGCGACTGAAAAGTGCGAAAGACGACTTTAGCTACATCAACGATATATGGTCGGCACATAAATTGCGGAACAAGTTAGTACATGAAGCTCAGTACGAAGTCGAACGACACTTAATATCCAAAGCACTGAAAGACTTCGAACGCGGATTGAAAGATATGGGAGC
>SLRF01000017.1 GCA_007131065.1 Candidatus Saccharimonadota bacterium | reverse complement strand
GCCGGACGGTTCGAATCCAGCTGCTTCGCAGCATCAAGAAAAACACCCCATCTTTCGATGAGGAATTTTTCTTGGTACCCCGGGCAGGATTCGAACCTGCGGCCTTCTCCTTAGGAGGGAGACGCTCTATCCAGCTGAGCTACCGGGGCCCGCTCTTCGCTTTGCTTTTGCACTAAAGCTTCGCCGGGCTAAGAGGATACTGTACTCTAATCTAATACCTGTCCGCCATAGCTTGAGTGTAAACGAGAGCGACGGCGGAAGCTACCGGGGCGCGTTATTAGTATTGCGTATTCAGAAGTAAGTATAAAGTATTGCGGGGTGTGGCATTTGGATTTTATTTATACTTGCACCTGTTAGTTTTGCTGATAGTTATAAATCAACGCCCTGAAAAGCCCTTATGTAAACCAAATACTAAATACTTTATACTATTGTGTATGGCGAACTCATTTCCGGGTCAACATCCAGACGAAACTATAGATCTTGTCTTCAGACAGCATCCAATAGTTATGCGCAAGGGCATGATATATGGACTGCTGGTATTTACTTTGTCGACCATACCTTCGTTGTTCTGGCCGCTCCAGGACTGGGTTTGGTGGATGGGACTGGCAGGATTTGTGCTGGCGCTTCTGATATTCGGATACCGCTTCCTGGGCTGGTATTTCAGCGTGTATATCATAACTAACGAGAGGCTTATACAGATTAGGCAGTCCGGCTTCTTTTCCAGGAGCGTACAAGATATTAGCCATAACAGAATACAAAGTGTAAACTATGAAATTAAGGGTGTGCAGGCGACCTTGTTTAAGTTTGGCACTATTTTTGTACAAACTTTCGCCGGTGATTTGAACTTACGTTTCATCCATCGACCAGAGGAAGTACAGCAACACCTAAATAAAATTATCCGTAACGTGACACCGGTAGATCCGCGTGAAGTAGGAGGAGACGATGAAGGAGAAACTTCAGGAGATCAAGAAGAAGCTGAGTAGCGATAAGGGCAAAGACGACAGCAGTGAAGACAAGGTAGCCGAGAAGAAGGCCGAGACTAAACAACAAGATGCAGAATCTGAAGATGTCGACGCAGAACGAGAGTCGATTCTAAGTAAGGGTCGACGATATGTGCGGCCGATGAGTCTTTCACCGCAAAAAGCACTTAAATTGACCGGAGCTATTGTAGCAGGTCTAATCGTAGTGATTGTATCCGCATTCGCCATATTGATATATGTATACGAGAGCGATAGCGACTTAGTTTATGGTGCGTCTAAGGTGCTTCCATATCCTGCAGAATGTATTGACGGTAAGTTTGCTTGTGTGATTGGTGGTAGCGCTGTTCGATATAGCGATTATCAGTTTAATTTACGCACTCTTAAGCAAGGGTCTTCCAGTCAACTGGGTGCCGACAATGAGATAGATTTTACTACCGATGAAGGTCAAGAACAGCTAGAGACCTTCAAGACATTAGCGCTGATGGAATCGCGCCAGAACGTCATCCTAAAGCAAATAGCTAGAGACCGAGGTGTATCTGTAGATAGGGATGAGGTAGACGAAGAGATCGACCGCTTCATAGAGAGTGAAGGTGGCCAAGACCAACTAGAAACAGCTATAGAGAGTATATACGGATGGAGCTTGCGAGACTTCAGGCGAGTTGTAGAGTTACAGATATTGAGGAATAAAATACAACGATTAGATGCAGAGAATGTTCTAGAGGAAGTAGAAGAGGGTGGTGATTTCGCAGAACTAGCTCGGGAACATTCAAGCGATGGAAGCGCTGAAGACGGCGGTGATTTAGGATTTGTAGATGAAGACACGCCGTTCGTAGAAGAGTTCAAGGAAGTGGCACTCTCACTAGATCCCGGCGAGACCAGTGGTCTAGTAGAGACGCAGTTTGGGTTCCACATTATTACTGCTGTTGAAAGCGACCCCGATGAAGGTGTGCGAGTATCTCACATACTTATAGATGGAAGCTCTCTGCAACAGGAGATACAAGACAGACTGGAAGAGGCTGAAATCAATACCTATATAGATGTACGTACTGAACTGGAAGAGCCTGTAGCTGCTCTTAGACAGTAATAGTTACAAATATATTGGAGCCGCCGACCGGGATCGAACCGGTGACCTACGCTTTACGAAAGCGTCGCTCTACCAACTGAGCTACGGCGGCATTAGATTTAAGTTTACTCAATGCTGAGGCACGCATACAAGTGTCATAATTGCGGACCTCAGTATTTTGTTGTTACTATATATGGGCTTGTTTGTTGTAAGTAGTGATTCGCTCATTTACAATTAATGAGTTGATAGGGGCCCGTAGTGAAGCAGGCCTATCACGCCTCCCTGTCACGGAGGAGATCGCCGGTTCGAATCCGGTCGGGCCCGCCATAGATATAAAATTGCTCTCCGTCAGGAGAGTATTTTTATATCTATAAGCCGAGCTTGCTCGGCGATTCGAACCGGACCTTTTGCGAAGCAAAAGAGGTTCGCAAGGAGTGAGTAACGCACCCGTACCTTACAAGACACGGGGAGTACTGGACGAGGCGCATCCGAAGGATAATCCGGCTGTGCCCTGAACCGGAGCCCTGCACCGTTCTAGGTGCATGGTAAACTCCGCGACTGGTTCAGGGTCGGGCCCGCCAAGCTATCGGGTCGTTACGAATATTT
>SLRF01000053.1 GCA_007131065.1 Candidatus Saccharimonadota bacterium | reverse complement strand
TAGTTCCGCCTCGCTTACTGCTCTACTGTGTGCCCCCTCGAGAACTATCTGCACATCGGCATTCATGCGTGAGAAGGCAAAGTCTTTCAACTCGGTCTCGACCTCCTCACGCACATCCTCTCCCGCTCGATCTTGCCTGAGTAGCTCCATCTTCATGTCATTAACGGCAATGTTGTTATAGCGCATTCCCAGTATGACTACACCAAACAGTACTATTGCCAGTGCGAAGAAGAGTCCGGGCTTAAGCTTCATGTATATATCCTAACTCATTTTAGCCGCGGTATCAGCTTGTACGTGCAGATACCCAGACGATAGCCGGCATAGACAGTGCAGCAAGAATAAAAAGTGACTGCAGTGCTGCGGTTTGAGTTAGCATTAGTGCCAGCACCAATAGCAGCACCCACGCCAAAGCTTTTCCTATTGCGCTCATGATATTCATTCTCAATACATACATAAATCTTTCGCCTTCATCGGCCGCTTCGTAGAACTTCTCTATAAACGGCCCTTGTGCAAAATTATCCCCTAGGTCATTGAATAGATTAGCTATGAATGCAATCGGAAAGCTCATACTGAGAGGTCTGAGCACGTGAGAGGTGGCCTTTATGCCGCTCCCTATCTTAAGTAGTCCGTCGTTGTGGCCTTTATCTCCCAGTCTACCTACCCACAATGTAAGACCGATACCGAATACTATAGAAAGCGCTATGATGAGACCTATCTGCGTATAGTCACCTAGTACAAAGAACATCCACAGTGGCCACAAGAAAGTGGCCGCTATACCGCTCAACTGCCAGGCTAGATGCGCTACGCTGTCCTTGCCGAGCGTAAGCTTAATATCACGAACCTTAAAAGGCGTACTTTTGTGCATATCCGGTGTCTTAAATAGCGGATAGGATGCAGCGGTTAGCAGGGCTGCAGCGAGTAGCAATGTGTACTCCAATCCGTAAGTAGTAGCTACAACACCTCCTATTAATGGCCCGAGCGCCATAAATATTCGGCGTAATATCATTGTCATGCCCACCTGCGAAGAAGCCTTGTCTTTACTGCGCACGCTGCTCACCTGCAGATGATAGCTCACCCAGAACAACGCCATCTCTACTGCTAAAAAGAAGGCTGTAATCGGCCACAGCCAGGGGAAATACGGCAATAGATAAAGGGTTACAAAATACATAAACAAACTACTGTAGCTAATAGTGAGGGTGTGCTTAGCCCCTATACGGTTAATTGTCTTCGCCGCCACTATCTCTATCGGTACCCTCATAGTCATACTGACTAGATAAAACACAGCGATCATAACCAGGCTGTATCCGATATCGTAGAGGAATAACGGCACAAACAAACCGCCTACTCCCAGGGCAAGAGCACGTAGGCTGAGTGAGATGTATAGCTCATTCATCTCCGTATACTGGAGCTTCTTGTGTCCGTGAAATATGTGGTGGTTTATAAATTGTGGCATTTAGTTCAGTTTATTCATCTTTCGCATCGATTTTATCTAGGCGTAGCCATTTGACACCAAAATAAACCACTCCCGCTATTAACACTAAATCTATAAGCGTCGCTAAAAAGTTACCCCAGCGTAGCTCGGCATCTCCGACCATTACTGTAGCTCCCTGCAAAGTATCGGCACTTACCAACAGACCGAGCAGCGGATTGATGATGTCTCCTACTAGTGACTGGACAGTAGCAGTTACTACCATACCGATAATGATACCGATGGCAAGCCCTACCACTCCTTTTGAGCGTATAAATTCTAAGAAACCTCGAAGCTCTTTTTTGACCATACTAACTACCCTCCTTCATCTTGTTTATTTTAAACAGGCCGTAGATACATTGGTCTACTCTATGGTCATAACACCTGTGATTTGTTACTATCATCTTGATGGATTTTAGCACAGAAACACTGCTTATTTGGCTTAACGACAGATTTATACCGGTCGCGATTATTATTGCAATTGCTATCGTTGTGCGACGCATAGGCATGAGGTCGCTCGACAGCATTATTCGTAAAGCGGTCAAAACTAGCCGCTTCCAATCAGAAGCCGAGCACAAACAAAGAGAGCAGACCCTAATAGACGTATTCGAAAGCATATTCGGCGTATTAGTATGGATAGTCGCAATAGTATTCATATTTATAGCACTAGAGATTAATCTCGAGCCTCTACTGGCAGCCGGAGGTATAGCCGGTATAGTCATCGGCTTCGGAGCGCAGCGCGTTATGCAAGACCTCTTCGCCGGCATCTACGTAATAATCGAGAACCAGTACCAGGTTGGGGATGTCGTGGATCTCGACGGAGATGTGGGATTAGTAGAAGATATATCTTTGCGTATGACCATCATGCGCGACCTCGATGGCACCGTGCACCATATACCCCATGGCTCTATACAGCGTGCTAAGAACCTGTCCAAAGACTACGCCCGTATAAATCTAGATATCGGAATTGGCTACAGCTCGGATCTAGAGAAGGTGATAGAAGTGGTCAACCGTGTAGGTGAAGACCTGGCAGCCGACGATGAATGGAAGGTCCGCATCATATCTCCACCCAAATTTATGCGCGTAGAGAACTTCGGTGACAGCAGTATAGACATCAAGATAGTTGGCGAGACCAAGCCACTCGAGCAATGGGCGGCAGCAGGCGAACTTCGCAAACGCCTAAAGATAGCGTTCGACAAAGAGGGTATAGAGATACCCTTCCCTCAACGAACTATTCACCAAGCAGAATAATAACGAACTAGTTGTTCTGCAGCTAGTTCTGTTCTATATTTTCGCGTCCGTATTTGAGTACGCGAGTCATCCAGATTAGCTCCGCATAAGCCTTTCGCACCCGCTCCCTCTGCGCCTCATCTAGTAGGTTTCCGTCATCGTCAAAAGTATCTTGGACCTTCGGGAAGAATACCTCAGCGAATGTCGGTACCATTCCCATTTCCCGTACCGGCGCGATTAACGACTCAATTGCTCGGGCGCCACCTGTCATACCGCTGGATACACCTGCAAAAGCTACCGGCTTGTGGATGTACTCTTTGAGTTCCTTATCGAGTAGAGATTTTAGACTACCTGGAAAAGCTCGATTATATTCCGGTGTAACTATAAAAAATCCATCCACTCTACGAACGATTTCGGTATATTCAGGAATTTTGTTCTCTTCGTCATTACCGTCATTGCTCAAGTCGTAGTCCCTGGGATCTACAAATGTAGTATTCAATCCGTCGAACTCACGCCCCACCTCCTCTATCAAACGAGCGGCGTGCACGGATTTACGCTTCGGCCTAGTAGTACCCAGTATAATTGCAATTTCTATATCCATCGTACCTACAGCGTAAGGGTTGCAAGATGATTGGTAAAGGCTGGCTTTAGGATATAGGGTTTAGGGTTTAGGGTTTTTAGTTATAAAGTTTATAAAGTTATAAAGTTATAAAGTCAGGTCACATAGTTTAGGGCAGAGCTTTGCTCTGCGAGTTATAAAGTTCGTAAAATTGAGATATACTTCCCTTTATGAGCAATAACGATTTTCAGCGCGAACCCCGTTTCTCTTGGCTGTATAGAATACTCAACTGGCCCCGAGTCATGATAAGACGACTTTATGCTTGGACCATGAAATGGGGCGACTCCCCGCAGGCCGAGAAAGCACTTTTCGGCATATCTTTTTCTGAAAGCTCGTTCTTCCCTATACCGCCGGACCCGCTGCTTATCGCCATGGTTACAGCCAATACAAAAAAATGGATTCGCCTGGCACTGCTTACTACTGTAGCTTCCGTGCTAGGTGCACTACTCGGCTACCTGATAGGTTTTGTATTCTTCGAAAGTATCGGCCAAGCCATAGTCTCTGCATATAGCCTGGAAGATGAGTTTAAAATCGTGGGCGAGCGTTACGACGAAAACGCTTTTCTAGCTGTACTCGTAGCTAGCTTCACGCCTATACCATTCAAAGTCTTCACTCTGGGCGGTGGGCTGTTCCAAATCAATATTGCGACGTTAGTGGTGGCCTCGCTTATAGGCAGGGGTGGGCGTTTCTTTATGGTAGCTTGGCTATCCAGTATGCTGGGAGCTAAATACAAGGACAAAATAGAGCGCTACATAGACATCTTGGGTTTTGCCTTCCTGGCCCTATTAATACTCGGGTTTGTCGCTATTCGTTACGTGATGTAGTCTAGATATTGAATATGTCTAAACCACTGGTAGAAATAAACAATCTTAATATATCTTTCGGCGGTAAGCGCATCGTTCACGATCTCGAACTAGAGGTGATGTCGGGCGAAACCTTTGCCCTGCTAGGTGCTAATGGATCTGGTAAGACCTCGACTATCCGCGCCCTGCTCGGTATCATTCGCCCCGAAAGTAAAAGCGTAATGCACGTCAATGGCCAAACCTACTCGCCGGAGATGTCCGATATATTAGGCTACTTACCCGAAGAGCGCGGGCTCTACACTCGCAGTAAAGTGCTAGATACCATGAGTTACTTCGGTGAGCTAAAAGGTATGACCCGTGCTGAGGCTAAACAGTTATCTCTCGAATATCTTAAGCGAGTAGGCCTAGAGGATAAGGCCAACGTAAAGGTAAAGAAGCTCTCCGGAGGACAGCAGCAAAAGGTCCAGCTAGGTGTAGCTATTATGAACAATCCCAAGCTACTAATACTGGATGAGCCGACCAAAGGCCTGGATCCGGTAAATCGCGTATTACTGATGGACATAGTCAATGAACTACGCGAGAAAGGCACCGCCATCATCTACATCACTCACCTTATGGAAGAGGTAGAGCGTATCGCTGATCGTCTAATCATCATTCGTGACGGTCGACGTGTAGCATATGGTTCTGTCGAGGACATAAAGCGCGAACACAACGCCAAGACAATCGAGGAAGTCTTCGTCGATCTCTACAAGGAGGCCGCCGCATGAACCACAAGCTCCGTTCGGTCATCCGCCACGAATATCTTACTATCGTTAAACAACCGGCCTTTTTACTTACTATGCTGGCACTGCCGGTCATTATGGCTGCCATCTTTGGCCTCAGTTTTATGGCTGAGCGTACAGCTCAAACCAATATCGAAGAGGCCGCAGAGCAGATAGAAAATGTAGTTATAGTCGATGAGAGTGGCTTAATATTACCGGACATTACCGAAGCTTTCGAACTAGAATTACGACCAGCTGAAGACCGAGAATCTACCATTGCCGAAGTTCAGGAAGAGACGATCGAAGGCGCCATCATCTACCCTGAAGATTTACGCGAAACCCGCCGTTTTGAGGTATTTATCGGTGGCGGAGACGACATGTTGCTCAGCTCGGCCATGCAGGATATCGGCAGTAATATACTCCAGACCAGCTTAGCCACTCCCTTAGGAGATCCCGAGCTAGTAGCGTTAATCCAGCAAGGAGCCAGTAGCAGTGTCACCGCATATGAAAATGGCGAGGAGACCGCTGGCACAGCCGGCTATGTTGTACCCGGTATCTTCCTAGCTATCTTCTTCGTTATCCTTTTCTTCTCAATGGGCTACATGCTACTTGGTGTAGCCGAAGAGAAGGAAAATCGCTCCATGGAGATGGTGCTCAGCTACGTACGCCCTCGCACACTGATCACAGGTAAGCTCCTAGGTGTCAGCCTGGTGGCGTTAACACAACTAAGCTTCTTTACGGCGCTGGGTGCTATCGGTCTACTCTTGATACGTCGTTTCGAGGACCAGGTCGCCATTCCGATTGATATCGAATTCTCCGCTCTAGTTTTCGACCCGCTAACTATCATCATCGGCCTGCTAGTTTTGATATTCGGCTTCCTCTTCTTCGCTGCACTAATGAGCGGTGTCGCCTCTATGGCGCCAGGTGTAAAAGAGGCCAACTCATTCTCCACGGTCTTCTTCATCGTTCCCTTCATACCTTTCTGGTCATCAGGAATGAT
Organism: Candidatus Saccharimonadota bacterium; assembly: GCA_007131065.1. Taxonomy (GTDB): domain Bacteria; phylum Patescibacteriota; class Saccharimonadia; order QS-5-54-17; family QS-5-54-17; genus SLRF01. The sequence goes on along the minus strand of SLRF01000053.1, from coordinate 4,705 downwards.
TATGACCGCACCAGATAGCGCCCTCGTACAGTTCCTCACCTACTTCCCCGTCACCTCACCTACCACACTGCTCTTCCGTAATACTCTTGGCAATATCGGAACGATGGAGGCCTTCGCGGCTATCGCCATCCTCATTGCATCTACCGTCCTAGCCTTCATGCTGGCGGCTAAACTCTTCCGCCTAGGCGCACTCGAATTTAGCGACAGGTTGAAGCTGTCTTCGTTGTTTAAATAGTTTGATCTTACGGTCGGGCACTAGTACTGCATAGCTTGATTCGACTTTCGCCCTGCTTATAGGGCTCATCAGTATAACTAGGAAGTTATAGAGTCGAGAGTGAAGAGCAGAAGACGGCTTGCATGATCCGTGGCGGATCATCCGCTCCTCTCTTCACTCTATGTGACAGTTCTAGGAACCTACGAGCTGCTCGAACACTTGGCGTTCGCTGTAGGCGCTGAAGAGGTCGGCAACAATCTGGTTCGCCAACACGGACGTGATGAGATATGCGAGATCATGCGACTCTTCAAAACTGCTGATCTCCCATCTATCGCGACCTGTTGCGATTGGTAGTGTTGCTTGAATCGGCTTCTCAGCTTTCGCCCGGATAGAAAAGCGGCCGATATGTTCACCATTACTGTCGAAATAGATCAGGGCTTGTGGCGCATGAAGCGAATACGGCAACGTATGTGTATCACTAATATTGCCGGTAAGACCCCTGACTCGAATCTCACACATAAGCTTCTTACGAACAAACCCGGAAAACTCCGCCTCGTGGATGGTGCTATCAAGCACGATGACATCGATAGTGCACAGCGTGAGAGAGCGAAACGATGACGCCATGTCTCGCAATTCATTCGTACCACTCCCGACATCAAGCCAGCGCAACATCTGCTCCGCAGAAAAGCTGGCATCAGCATCACGAACCACCGGTGTTGAACGAAAGCCGGGAATACCTATAAGGTGCTCCTGAACGCTTTCATCAACCGTATCGTAAGGCTGGGTGTGCTTCTGAAGTTCTGTTGCAAACGAAACAATGCTGACTGGCATATCGACCCCTCTGGTCTGTTGATGGGTGTGCGATTGAGCGTATTGCCCCTCGCAGGAAGTTGTAGCCTGACTTCACATCTGACTGTTAAGCTTGCTCCAGCCTTAGCGACTAGATTGCAATAGCATATAATATAATTATTAGTCGGTCAATTATAGACACTCTGCCTTGCTCCTCGTCTTCGAACCCGCACTACGTGCGACGGTTCTTCGTCATAATCCATTCAGAAATTAAAACTAAGCCCTTGCGGGCTCAATTTTAATTTCTGGTCAGTCTTCGCTATCGCTTCGCCTAACTCATCCGAACGTGGTTACTCTGTGATAATAATGCTAAGTAGTTTAAATCCGGCGTAGTTCGAAGAACGAAGCCTGGATGGTCGGGGTGATAGGACTCGAACCTACGACCTCAGCGTCCCAAACGCCGCGCGCTAGCCAACTGCGCCACACCCCGATATATTTTCGTAGTTCGATAACTAGGCGCTGGTTGTTACTAGCACACGTCGAACTACACCGTAACATCATACCCCATAAGATGCGGATTCGTGAAGTCCCTGTTCTTGCGAAGTCGAATTATCCCCGTACAGACTCTTTGAAACGTTTACCGGCACGGAACCTGGGCATACGCATCTTTGGAATGCTTATTTCAGCCTGAGTCCTCGGGTCCACCCCACGACGGGCTGCTCGCTGACCGACGTCGAATACGCCGAAACCTGTTATCGATACCTTGTCCCCACCGGAGACTTCGTTTACTACTACTTCAGTGAAGGCGTCCAGCCACTCTTCGGCCTCTCTCTTGCTTACACCCCGCTTCTTAGCCAATGTATTAATGAGCTCTCGTTTAGTCATGCTCTGCTCCTCTCTAACTACTACTAGTTCCCTCTGTTAGTATAAGCCAGAATAGGGTCTCTAAGCAAACCCGTCTCTGTATTCTACGATGGGCTCGATAGCAGTTGCTCTAGCCGTTTTCTCATCTATATCTATGAGCGCTGCGCAGAACTGAAAAGGACCTTCCTCGGCAATGACGTTTCGCCCTTGCGAGTCGCCTCTCCAGCGCCGAATAATTGTACCCGTATCTACTCCTAGAGAAGAATCGAGCGTACCGACCATGCCTACGTCGCTCATGTGAGCGGTACCGCCCGGAAGGACTCGCGCATCAGCCGTCGGTACATGCCAATGGTCTCCAATCACGGCCGCTACGCGTCCATCAAGATACTGGCCGATTACTACCTTCTCGCTAGAATAATCACCGTGGAAATTGACTATGACAATATCGCAATCACCCTTTATCTCTTCTAGAATGGCGTCGACTACTAAGAGCGGGTTATCCATCTCTAGGTCTGCATCCTTGCCAACTATCTGTCCTAGTAGAGATACCGCGCCTATTTTAAAGCCACCAACATCCATAATCTTATACTGCTCCCCTGAAGTGCCTTCTAGGTAGTTGGCCGGGCGAGTCACGGGCGCATTCGGATCTTTGAGCAAAGGCACGAGCCCCGGTCTCTCAAAAATATGATTACCGCTCATAAAGCCGTCTATGCCTAGTTTCTTTAGCTCATGGTAGTGCTCTATGCTCATACCCTTACCGTGGGTAACGTTCTCGGCCTGTGCAAGAATCACATCAGGAGCATATTTCTCGCGAATACCAGGTAGCACTCCGGCTACAACTTCCCTGCCCGGACCGCCCATAATGTCACCTACATAGAGCAGTTTCATCTATACAGTCTCCGCTTCACTACTTGGCATACTCTATCGATCGGGTCTCACGTATGACGTTGACCTTGATAGTGCCTGGATACTGCAAGGTGCTTTCAATCTTGTCGGCTATATCCCGGGCTAGTTTATAGGAGGATAAGTCATCTATATCCTTGGGCTTTACGAATATACGGATTTCTCGACCGGCTGAAATAGCATACGCCTTATCAATGCCTTGGAATCCGTTCGCTACATTTTCCAGGTCTTTCATTCTTTGTATGAAGTTCTCCATGGACTGGTTGCGTGCTCCCGGACGTGCCGCACTGAGCGCGTCCACTACTCGAATCACTAGTGCTTCTGGAGTAGTTGCTTCCACGTCATCGTGGTGCGCCTCAGCAGCATGGGCTACCTCTTCCTCTACACCGTACTTCCTGGCCATCTGCCCGGATATGTGATGGTGCTTGCCCTCCATCTTGTGAGTTAGGGCTTTGCCCATGTCGTGGATCAAGGCTGCATACTTACATACTCGTACATCTGCTCCTATCTCCTCTGCTATCATGCCGGCCATATGCGCCATCTCGACGGAGTGCTTAAGTACGTTCTGTCCATAGGATGTCCTGAACTTGAGCTCGCCTACCAGACGGAGCACTTCTTTCGGCATACCTACGACTCCTACGTCGCGGGCGGCTTCGGTTCCGGCTTGCACTACTTCCTTGTCTATCTGTTTCTGAGCTTTTGCAACTACCTCTTCGATTCTTCCGGGATGTATGCGTCCATCCTTCATTAGTCCTTCCAGTACTACGCGTGCGACTTGTCGACGAATAGGGTCAAAACAGGAAAGCACTACTACTCCCGGAGTATCGTCCACCATTATGTCTACACCAGTGGCTCGCTCGAGCGCCTGGATGTTCCTGCCTTCTTTACCTATAATGCGACCCTTCATCTCATCACTCGGTAGGTCGACTGCGGTGACAGTCTTCTCGACCGTCACGTCCGAAGCTAGTCTTTCCATGGCAGACACTAGTATAGTCTTGGCATTGTCCTCTGCTTCCTCCTTAGCCTCTTCTTTGAGCTTCTCGATTAGACCGACTAGGTCTTCCTTGGTGTCCTTCTCGGTCATCTTCATGAGTCGTTCAGATGCTTCTTGCTTACTTAGCTTGGCAATCTTTTCCAGGCTTTCTTGGCTCTTCTTACGAATTTCGAGCAACTCCTGCTTGAATGATTCGATATCATCCTCTTCTTTGCGCAATTTCTCAGTTCGCTTATCCAAGTCCTCTAACTTACTGTCGAGATTGTCCTCGCGTTTAAGTAAGCGCTTCTCTATCTGATTGAGTTCCTTGCGACGCTCTTTTTCTTCTTTTTGAGCTTCTTCAGCAGTTTCTGTGGCTTGCTCCTTGGCTTCGAGGAGAATCTTCTTACTCTCTTCTTCTACCTCTGCGATTCGCTTCTTCGCTCTTTTTTCAGCGTCTCCAAGTACACGCTTGGTCTGCACTGATTTCCCGAAAAAACCTGCTACCGCACCTCCGGCGATAGCAATAAGTAATATTGGCTCCATATAGCTCCTTCTCACCTGAGAACCAGCAAGCCAGATCGATGAATATATTTATAACAGGGTATTTATAACGGAAAAATCACGGTACTAGCGTAGGCAGTCACAGGTGCTTATCATTAACAACTTCTACATTAATAACTATAAAAGTTTGCAACCTAAAACGCAAAAAGATTAATGCTTAAGATAGTCCAGGTCGATAAATATATCGCCGTCGCTACTTCGCCGAGTAGCCTCGTTGATATCTACTAATTCAGACATGCGGTTGTATGATTCGAATAAGATTTCCAGCGTTTCACTGTCCAAATCAGCGAAGCTGGTAATCTCCGGATCACTTAGGCGAGACCGAAGCTCATATACCACTTCCGGATATAGGATGCTGAAGCGTCTAGATACCGGCTTAGGGATATGCGACATCCCAG
>SLRF01000054.1 GCA_007131065.1 Candidatus Saccharimonadota bacterium | reverse complement strand
GTGCCGTTTCTAGTGAGCGCTCTTGTGTGTCATGGTCTTTGTCTGAATCTTCACTTCTACTCTCATCGTTGCCTGTACTTTTTCTATCGCGAAACGCGATAATGAAGTTGCGAAGCACCAATACCGAAGAAGCTACGATTAAACTTAATCCTATAAAAACCACTATAAATACTAGAGATTCTCTCAGCCAATCACCTAAAACCGAACCGGCCAACACGACTGCACAACCTATCAAGAATATGTTCGAAAGGCTTATGTGCTTATTACGAGTAAGCTTCATAGCCGCCTAGAAAAATCTCTGTATATCTACGTAGGTTATCAGCAAGAACAGACCGATAAGCAACATAAATCCTATGCCATGTATAGCGTTCTCCACCTCAGGACGCAGGCGCTTACGCAACAATCTCGCTCCTGCTATAACGCTCAGACGGCCTCCATCTAAAGCCGGTATCGGCAGTGCATTAAAAACTGCCAACGATATAGATATCGATGCCAGTAAGAAGAACAGATATTCAAAGCCGAAACTACCCAGATTCTGAAGCAAGAAAACTATCCCGACCGGCCCGGTCAACTGCGAAGCCGCTTCGCCACCAGCGCCTGTAAACAGCCCTAATAAAATATTGCCGACCGCAGCTAATACCAAACCTGTCATCTGTAACGTTATACCCATAGCTACTATCGGGGCGGCCCAAGTATATCGCACGGTTGCAGCTTCGATCGGAGCTACTCCGAGCTGTCCATCTTCGCCTTCCTCTGCAAGCGTAGTAGTTAGCTCCATACTCGATGAACCGCGTTCTATCGATATCATGACCTCTTCCCCTGCAAGATCAGTAGTTGTATCGGCCAACTGCCCGGCAGTCTCTATGGCGATATCATCTATATAAACTATGCGATCTCCAACTTCTATACCGGCCTCCTCGGCTGCTGAATCTTCCACGACGGCAGAAACTACCACGTTCTCGCCTGTACGTGATTCATTTTCGCTAACACTATACTGCCCGGGCAAGATTATAGGTAGCGAAGTAAGAGCCAGTATCAATACCATGAAGTAAGCGGCTACAAAATTCATCCCTACACCCGCTAGTAATATTTTCGTCTTAGGCCATAACCGAACCGAACCGAAGCTTCCCTTCTCACGGTCGCTATCCGACTCTCCTTTGAGTTTTACGAAACCTCCTAAGGGGATAAGATTTAGAGTATACTCGGTATCACCGACTTTCTTTCCCGCTATTTTTGGCGGAAAACCTATACCGAACTCTTCTACTTCTACGCCATTTCTTCGTGCAACTATAAAATGTCCGAATTCATGAACTACTACTAAGAGTGCGAATATCAATACGCCTATAAGTATCATCATGAGGCTTTATCCATAGCTTTATCGTCATGTCCACCGCCGAATCGCCTCTTCCTCTTGCCAAATGCAGCTAACGCTTGATCAAACTTTTCAGGGGTGAAATCCGGCCAATAATCTGGCTCGAAATACAACTCTGCATATACTGCCTGCCAAGGCATGAAACCGCTAGTCCGCTGCTCTCCGCTAGTTCGGATTATAAAATCTGGAAATGGGTACGGTTGTCCACCGGTATCTAGATACTGTGAAAAAACACTCGGCATAACCTTTTCTGCTTCGCTATAACCCGGCGCAGGCTTGTCCAGATCGCCTACATTCAGCTTACCTGAGTCAATGTCTGATACTACTGAAGTGATTGCACGCAATATCTCATCATGCCCTCCATAATCGAGCGCTAGATTCAATATATGCGAAGTGTGGTCTTTGGTCTTTGCTACTGCGTTATCTACCCTTTCTATGAGGTCGGCAGGGAGGTTATTTTTATTACCCAGATGTACGACCTTTACGTCATACTCCATAGCTTCTTCCAGGTAACGTTCTATCATTCCTCCGAACAGCTCTACTAAGAACTCCAGTTCCCCTTCGGGTCTATTGCGCCAATTTTCCGTAGAAAGACCCCAGAAAGTCAGTGTATGAACGCCGGATTCTCGTGAATGGCGCATAATCTCAAGTCCTCGTTCAGCACCCTTTCTATAACCCTCAAATGGGCTCACATTATTGGCCTGTGCCCACCGAGTGTTACCGTCCGGAACTATAGCGACATGTCTTGGCGTCTTCGCTGTACTCAAATTCTAGACCTCTTGAACTTCTTGTTTCTTATTATCGGCTACCCGATCTACCTCTTCGCTGAAATCCTGAACCAGCTGATCCAGCTCTTTTTTGTAAGTTTCGAACTCATTCTCGCTGATTTCTTTATCCTTAAGTTGCTTTTGGATGTCTTTGAGTCCGTCATGGCGTATATTGCGCAAAGAAATATTGGCTTCTTCCGCTATCTCGCTAACTTGTTTAACCAGTTGCTGCCTGCGTTCTGAAGTAGGTGGCGGCAACTGTATATGAATAGTCTTACCATCACTAAGTGGATTGAGCTGTAGATTCTTATTATCCCGCAACGCCTTCTCTATCGGTGCCGTAGCATTAACGTCCCATGGTGCTATCGTTATGGTTTTAGCATCAGGAGTAGTGATATTGGCTAGTGCCTTTATCGGCATAGTCTGTTCATAGTAAACCACCTCCACGCCTTCAACCAGTGCTGCATTTGCTCTACCGGTGCGGACAGTTTTTAACTCCTGATGCAGGTGGTCTAAAGAGGCCTGCATCTTTTGCTTTATAGCTTTACTAT
>SLRF01000023.1 GCA_007131065.1 Candidatus Saccharimonadota bacterium | reverse complement strand
GTCGTGGCTTCCGTCTCTTTGAGTGTCTTCTTCCTGGTCTTCTAGGAGTGGCATGTTTTATATTCGACCTTATAGATTGTTTAATATTTTACACGAAAAAAGAAAGCATGGTACCGGCATATTAAGTGTTGGTTTGTTGAGCTCCATCCGCGGCGGCGGCTCCTGGGTCTTGTCCTTCGGATATCGCCTTCATAGCGGCTAACTGCTTGGGGTCGGTAGTGATTAGCTGGGTTTCTGTGGGGCTGGCCTCGATGCGCAGGTGAACGTGGTTGGATCCAGCGAAGAAAAGGCCTTGTCCGACCGGGAACTGGGTAAGTCTACGTTTTTCCTCAGTGGTGAGCTTGAAAGTATCAGTAACGAGATCGACTGCTGAGGGGGCTTGTTTGAGCAAAATCTGCATACTGGAGTTGGATACTACGGCCCGACCCATCTTGCTAGTTAGAAAGTCTTCAACGTCCTGGGATATGGTAGTTAAGCCTAGAGCATATTTACGGGCGCGCTTGGCTACTGAAAAGAGGAAGTTGGCGGAGTCCTCGTATTTCATTAACTGCCAAGCCTCATCGACTATGAGGTAGCGCTCTCTTTGGTCGGATTTTACCTTGTTCCATATATAGTTAAGGGCGATGTACATGGCTACGGGACGCAATTCGTCCTCTAGGTCTCGGATATTGAAGACCACGAAGTTATTGTCTAGAGATACATTCGACTGGTTGGAAAATATTCCCGAAAAGGTGCCTTGAGTGTATTTGCGCAATCTTTGCGCCAGGCTCGGTCCGGTGCCGGCCATGTTTACGAGGGTGTCATAAAGGTCGTTTATGGTGGGAGGCTCTACATTATGAGTAAGCGGGTCACTAGTTATACCCCGGGATGCATAGGTATTTATGAGTGCCATATCTAAATCGGCTTCTTCGGTAGCGCTGATTCCGGCCGCCATGCTGCCGTCCTCGTTTTGGTGCGTGCTGCCCATCATGAGACGGAGCATGCCGTGAAGAGTGATGAGGTTGGCACGAAGTGCATTGTCGGCTTCTTCAGAGTCGGTGACTTGCGGCAGGTCGAAAGGATTGACGTAAGTGTTGGAATTTAGACTTAAGTTTACGTAGCTTCCGCCTACTGCCTCGGCTAGGCGTTCGTATTCGTTTTCGGGGTCGATGATGATGACTTGTTTGTTAAACATCAGGCTACGTAGCGCTTCTAGCTTTACTGTGAAACTTTTACCAACACCGGATTTGGCGAATACTACCATGTTGGCATTTTCTTGAGAGAAGCGGTCGAATATAACCAAGCCGTTATTGTGCATATTGATGCCGTATAGGATTCCTTCTTCTTGGGAGAGATCGGCCGAAGTAAAAGGAAATGTGGTGGAAAGAGCGGCGGTGTCGAAATTGCGCTTGATTTGGAGCTGGTCGGTTAGCTGCGGCACCGTGGAGTTGAAGGCCTGCTCCATCTGTACGGTTGCAACTTTGGTGTAGACGAGCTCTTGTCCGAAGACCCCTTCTATTTTGCGCTGTATATATGACATTTCCTCGACCGAGTCGGCATACATAGTAATGTATAGACCGAAGCGGAAGAACTTCTCCTCCCCTACTTGCAAGCGACTTCTCAGTTCCTCGGCGTCCTGGATGGCCGATTCTAGTGCCGGGTCACGCACTCGTCCCTTCTCGGCATTTATCTGGATGCTGGCTTCTAGCTGAGAAACTTTCTTGCGGAGATTTTCTAGAACCACTTTGCTTTCTACCGGAGTGATAAACATCGATATATCCAAGGCCTCATCGAGGTTGATAATGGGTGAGAGCCAACCGGTATATACCTGGCGAGGGTAGCCGTAGACATACAGAGTGCGCGCTATGCGGGTGCCGATTTTCATCTGAGAGGATTCGAATTCGAGACTAGAGGGAGCTATAAAGTCGCGTACACCCGTGATGCCTTCACGGAATTGGCGTTCTACCTCTTCTAACTCTCGTTTTTTCTGCTCCTCTGCTAGAGCTACCGGGTCTTTTTTGTCTTTTCCAAAAACTCCCATATCTATGCGCCTCCTTCCGTTGTGGCAGTATTGGCGCCGTCGTCGCCCTTACCTATAATCGGTGTCTCCAGCTGATTGATGTCTCCTAGGGGTTGTTGTTTGGCAGTAACAGGATTGTATACATTGTAGTAAAGCTCAATAAGCTCCTGAGTATTAAGCGGTATAGAACTGACACCTATCTGGTCTAATCCACTGGTCACCACTCGCACCTGCTGGGTTAGTTCTTGTTTGTATTTACGGAAATCAGTTTCGTTTATAGTTACCACAGCTTCTTCTTTTGACTTGAATATTTCGGAAAACTTCTGAGCTCCAGTAGTGATGCCCTCTTTCGATGCCAGTGACGGATAGTAAGGAACTACTATATAGAACTGCTTGTCCATTATGTTAGCCGCGTCTACTAGGTAATTTACGTAATTAATGTAGTCTTCCATGAGTAGGCCTAGTAGGATGTTGTCTTGATTCTGGCGGACATGGTTGAGCTTATCTAAGTAGTCGTCGAGATTGATGTGTTGGGACCGAATAATTACTTGCACGGGAAAATACAGCGAATTTAGGAAACCTTGGTAGGCGAACTCCACCCCCTCTCTTTCTTGCGGGTTCATAAGGTCGAAATTGATGGATTGGCACATGACGATCGCGCGCATCGAGCCGTCCTTCATCACTACTATTCCGTCTCGTATCTCGGCTATAAGT
>SLRF01000013.1 GCA_007131065.1 Candidatus Saccharimonadota bacterium | reverse complement strand
GCTGTTCACTTGGCTCTAGCCCATCGAGTTCGGCTTCTAGCTGGGCGCAAATATATACGCTTTCATGCGGTGCGACTAGCTGGCTCAGTCGATCTAGTTCATCGGGATTTTTTAGTGTTTCTTCGTCGACATTGAAGACAAATACGAACGGCTTGGCAGTGATTAATTGTCGGACAAATGAGTTAACGTCACTTGATGTATCGGCTTTATCAAGGAATTTATCGATAGAATCAGGATGAATAAAATTTGTGATCAATTTACCTTCACCTAGTGCGTCTCCTAGTTGTTTGAGTAGCTGGAAATCTTTGCGTGCGGACGGGTCTGATTTGGCGAGTTTTTCTATTGAAGAGATTTTTTTCTCTACACTTTGGAGGTCGGCAAGTATGAGCTCGGTATGGATGGTCTCTATGTCGCGAACCGGGTCTACGTCGTTTTCTACGTGGGTGACATTGTCGTCTTTGAAGGCACGTACTACGTGTGCAATGGCGGCGGTTTCTCGTATGTTGGCCAGGAATTGATTGCCCAAACCCTCGCCTTTGGAGGCGCCTGCCACCAGCCCGGCAATGTCGGTAAAACGTATACTGGCAGGAACTACCGGCGCTCCTGGATAAAGTGTAGCCATCTCATCGAGTCGAGAGTCGGGCACGGATACTATACCGACGTTGGGCTCGATGGTAGCAAAAGGATAGTTGGCGGCTAATGCACCGCCTCTGGTAAGGGCATTGAACAGCGTCGATTTGCCGACGTTCGGCAATCCGACGATACCTATGGAAAGTGAACTCATGTCTAAATCATGTTAACAGATATGGCTATTACTTACATTACTTTAAGGGCTTGCTTAGCACTTGTTTAATAAAACTACTAAGTAGAGATTGTTTGTTGCATATTTAGTGCAAAACGCTTATATTTAATATAAATAAATCATCAGGGACAAGTGCCTTTTGGAAATCAATATGCTAGACAGAGTAAATAAAAATAAGAAGTTAGCGTTAATGGCAATCATTTCACTGGTTATAATATTGATTGGCGTTGTGATTATTTATTTTGCTACAGGCGGATTTGAAAGAGTTGATATAGATGAAAGACTGGAAGCATCCAATGCCCTCATGCTTGATGGCGATAGTCACTTAGCTGTAGAGCTCTGGGAGGATGTTATTGGTCGCTCTTCCGATAGTAGTAATCAATTCGTTGCCTACTTAAATATGGGCTTGGCATACTATGACATTGGGGAGTACGAAGAGGCTATAGAATCTTTCGAAATGGCCGAAAATATAGATGGTATAGAGCCTGCACGTGATAAAAGAAGAACTCTTTATCAGTATACGGCTAGCTCATACGAGAAGTTAGGCAAAAACGATAGAACAGCAGAGTATATGCGTAAAACAATGGAGTTACTGGACAAAGAGAGCCCACTATACGAAGCGGATCGAGAGTGGTACGAGGATAGAATAAAAGAGCTCGAAAGCGAATAGGTGTTTTATATATGACATTAATTATTGATATAAACTTGAGAAATATTTCGCTTGTCCACTGCAAGGAGTGTGCATGAGTCCTATTAGGCGTTTGGCCAGGAAAATGCCGGATTCTCTGTTGGCTATGACAGCTATAAGCACGCTTTTGTTTTCTATACCAATGTTATTACTAATGGTAGACGAGGTGTTAGCGGCTTGCTCTGATACTGCTCCGTGGGTTTGTTATGGCCGTGATACTCTAACAGGCTATCATACAGGCAATAGCATGGGTGATAATACTTACGTATTCACCACTGGAAGTGCTTCGGGTGATTCAGCATTGCCAGGCTTGAGCGGTGACAACAATAGTGCTGCCGCTCAAGCTAGTACAGATGAATTCATAAGTATAATCAGGGGTCATCTCAACACCTCTAGCACTGGCCAGAACAGCGTAGGTGCATCTTTTATCGTGAACACCATGCTTGGGGTTGACGGTACCAACTTTACTACGACCTCACAAGGGATAAATAACGCTGATGCTAGATTTGATGATTGGGAGTCGCGAGTTAGGTTTGCTAACGATAGGGGTTGCGTAAATTGGGATGTTCCTAGAACTTTTGGTGGTGGAGGTGCAAGATGGTGGAATAGCGCCTATAGCCGTAACGCTAGTGATGCTGGATTTTTTGGACAGAAGGAGTCAGATTCGCAACAAACTATAGTGATAAGAGAGGTCACTGGCAGTGGGTGTGGAGATATAGTATTTGAAATACGCAAAAACTGTGCCAACCCGGCTGGCGTGCTTGGAGTATTAACTGAAGCAGAAGAAGATAGCAGCGTAGAGATACACCGCGTGCCTACCGGAAATCTTAGCGCTTCCAATGTAAATAGTGAGAACGTGCGCGTACGACAGCCAGCAGACGGTAGCAACTTTAATCAGTTAGCAGGAAACGGCTCTAGCTATCTTTTCCCGGATGTGCCGGATGGTACTGTAAATGTCGCCTCTTCTTCGAATACTTATAATTACTATATTCGAATTCGCACACGAATTTGTGATGGCGACGGAAGCTCTTGTGGTTCATGGAGTAGTTGGACTGCCCAGGGTAGCGCGTACCAATCTACAAGCAGGACATTACCTCTTGGTCAAAGACTAGTTGCGGAGATAGAGTATCGAGAGCCGGATCCGCCCGATCATAGCACGGCTGTGGCTGAATGTACTACGGCAAGTGGCAGTATTAACCTCGATTATGATGGAACCGCCTCTGTGCGATTCAAGGCTTGGATAGCCGGTACGCCGGAGCCTGGCTGGCAACAGTCGAATTGGTATGGCAGTGGTTATGGTGAATCAGAGAGCTATTCCTTTACCGTGCCCAACAGTGCCAAGGATGCATATAGAGACACGCGTATTCGTATAAGACACATGTATTCGCCACGTAGCGATAATAATCACGATGCATTTAATGGATCAGTAGGCCCTTGTGGTGATTATTTCGATTACCATCCGCTACTGGACCTTTCTGTACCGGAATCCCCCAACCCCAAGCCGGGTCATACTATAGTAGTGAACCCAAGCGTAGAAAACAGGGGAGAGGATCGTTCCGGCGGTGGGCCACGAAGAGGTGAATCTTACAACTATCAACTACGCATAACTAGCGGTGCTAGTAATTTGGTTGGCTATAGTGTCGATAGCTCGCAAACCGTGACTAATGTAACAAGGGCCGGTATTCTGACCGGTGCAACGGACAATCTTGGCGGTACAACGCCCAGGGAGTTTACTATTAAAGATGATGCTCCAGATGGCGCGGAAGTATGTTTTCGAACGCGCGTAGAGCCTACTCAGGGCCAGACTTGGCCGACTCGTTATTTGCGCTCAGGAGTAAACCAAGTGCGTTTCAGTCCTGAACAATGCTTCAACGTATATAATGTCCAGTTTGAGCTCAGTGATATATCTATATCAGGCGACACGGACTATGTCACACCCCCCGGGGACGGTGCCTCATTGAATATAAACGTCAACTTAGTAAATAATGGTGATGTTAATTCACCTCCAGCACCTATAAACAATTCCGGTGCCATAGGCGGTATTACTAATGGCATAGTTACAACCTTAGAGGTGTATAGTCGTACACCGGATACTAATTGGGGTGCGCCTGATACGGTTGAGACCTCTAATACGCAGGTGTCGCGCGGGGCGGGTGGAGAGACTTCTCTTACGTACAATCATGATATTTCTAATGAGACTAGGGAAGACGTAATGTATTGTTTTGTGGCTTATGCCAATCCGACATCCGGCTGGAGCGACGGGTCAAACTGGAATCATGTGACGGCCGAGCCTGCACCTTTTTACGATACGCCAACACCAATCAACACTGGCAACATCGATGATTGCCAGTACGAAACCAGGGTTACCACCCAGTCATACTTCCAGGTACACCGTAATGATATTCACTCCGGAATCGCCTTTGCTCCGCCCGAGAGCCCGCTTCGGGGTTGCGAACAGCCAGATTCAACTCGAGGATTCATATCTGCTCCACGGACTAATGATTATGGCTCGCTAAGTGAGTATGCCGCGTATGCTACCGGTGCTATACCTGTAGGTAATACAGATGGATTCGGCACCTCGGCTACTTCTACAGGGTCTAGTCTGGCTGCTGAAAACTTCTTTACTAGTGACCCCATGATTGACCGCTTGACATTCGCTAACGCCAACAATCCTATATATGGACATCTCGGCGCCGATGCTTATAGGTGCCTGAGCAGTCTGTTCGATATGCTTGAGAAGGGTGATGTGCCACAGGTATCTGGAACGCTGAACAACTTCCAAGGTAGCACTGACCCGACGATAATCGGTAGTGGTGGCGGAGACAGACAGGTTTATGCCGCGGTTTCAGATTTAATAATTGATGCGCAACCGGTATCGACACGTCGAACCACTATAATCGTAGATGGCGATGTAAATATAGACAATAACATTCGAGTGTTCCAGCAAAATACCGGCAGACACCAAGGTGGAAATGTCGTAATTATAGCTCGTGGAGATATCAGGATAAGCGAAGATGTGGACTTGGTCGAAGCAATGCTGTTTGCTATGCCGCGAGAAGATGGAACCGGTGGCGCTCTCGATACTTGCTATGAACACGAATCGTTAGGTACTGATGTGTGCGGAGAACAACTCACTATAAATGGTTTAGTGATAGCCGACCGGCTAGATCTAAAGCGAACACACGGTGGTATATCGGGCGGTAGAGACGAGGAACCTGCAGAGGTATTTAGGTTTAATCCGCTATATTTCTTCCATCCGCCATACTTTGTATTTGGTGATAATATGCCAAGGCCGGACCTGAAAGTACAACAAATGATTGATCTCCCGCCGAGGTTCTGATGTATTCTCATAAAAATAGTTATGCTAAAATGATTGCAGTATGAGCATATTATCTAGTAAAACAAACAACAGTTTCTTTACCGTCGATATCGGATCTACCAGCGTTCGCGTAGTTCATCTCAAGGGTGCGCAAGTTCCTAAGAAGTTGTCAGCCTATGCATCCGTTCCTATAGACCCGAAGTCGTCTCAGAGTGATTCATCTCAGTCCCAAGAAGTTATCCAGAAGGCTCTAAAGCAGCTGATAAAGGACGCCAATATTAGCGAAAAGAATGTTGTAGCCGGAATACCTTCAGACAGGATATTTGCGGCTGTAGTGGATTTCCCGAATATTTCTGAAAAAGAACTCAAGAAAACTATAGAATATCAGTTAGACACTCACGTACCCATGCCTCTAGACGAGGTAAAAGTAGACTGGAAGATACTTGGTACTTCCCCGGTAGATAAAGAAAAAGTAGAAGTGTTGATAGTCAGCCTAAGTAATGATTATGCAGAATCTAGACTGGAACTTTTTGAGAGTATGGGATTGAATGTCATAGCCTTCGAACCTGATGCTTTAGGCCTGACCAGGTCGTTGGTAGCTGCAGGTAATAACGGCGCCAGCCTGATAATGGATATAGGATATAATTCTACGGATTTAGTAGTAGCTATAGGCAATACACCAAGGCTTATACGTTCGGTTCCGGTTGGTGGTACAGCATTTCTCAAGGCGGTCGCTCAAAATCTTAATTTAGATAACGCGCAGGCGCAGGAATTTATACATAAGTTTGGCATGAATTCGGACAAAGTCGAAGGTCAGATATACCGCGCGCTTGAAGGCACCGTAGGTTCGTTGATGAGTGAAGTCCAGAAATCTATCAAGTTTTTTAGCGATCGCTACACTCAGATAGGCCTGGACCGCATCATAGTTACCGGTGGCTCAGCCGGTATGCCCGGGTTGCCACTGCATATTGCGAACACCACTGGCATCCAAGTAGAGATAGGCAACCCATGGCAAAACGTATCATACCCGGCCGATAGATATAATGAACTGGTGGCATTATCTAGTCAGTATGCAGTGGGATTAGGACTAGGATTGAGGGTTGAGGAATGATCACACTTAATTTAATCCCCGATATCAAAAATGATTATATAAAAGCTAAACGCTCACGCGATAGAATCATCGCCTGGTCCCTAGTGGTTGGGGGAAGTTTTGCCGGCCTGGTGGTAGTTGCAGGAATAATAGTTACAGTACAGTGGTTTATCGTTGATGGAACAAAGGATAGTATCGAGAATCTGTATGGGCAACTGCAGGATAAAGAGAACATTACGACAGTATTAACCACGCAAGGACAGCTTCAGGAATTGCCGTATTTACACGAGAATAAACCTCGGGCAACTAGACTGTTTTCATATCTAACAACCCTGACACCTGATAATGCCAGACTAAGCTCAGTGGATGTGGACTTCGATAGCAATACGGCAGAGATTCGCGGATCTACAGACAGTATTCGCGATCTGAATATTTTAGTCGATACATTTAAGGCTGCCCAGTATAGACTCGGACCAACGGTAGATATAGAGGATGAACAGTTCGAGAGTCTAGCCACTCAGCTCGACGAAGAATTCGAAGATATGGAGCTTAGCGATCCAGCACCTGCGTTTAACAGGGTGGTATCCTCTCTCAATATTCAGACTTCAGGAGAGGGAATAAACTTTACTTTGCGGTTTGCGTTCAACTCGGACTTATTTGATGCTCGATACTCGGCAGTACAGATGCTGGTACCTGATTTTGTAGACAGGGATCCGACGGCCCCCGGGGTAATATTTGATGACAGCGAAGAGGAAGAGGAGTAGATATGGCTAAAACTAAAGCTTCTACCGTCAACGAATCCAAGATTAATAAACTTAAACAGTGGATGATGATCTCAGTGATAGCAGCAGCCATAGTAGTCTCTTTCTCTTTAGTGGCGCTGAAGTTCTTGTTTGATCTCTGGGTCTATAACAACAATGTCCAGGCCGCCCAAAGGGAGACCCAAGCCACTATCGAGACCAATATAGAGATATTCGACGAATTAGAGGAGGCATTTATATCTCTTGAGTCAGCTCAAGGTACTCCAGCTAGTCCTGACGGAGAAGTAGTGTTAGATGCTCTGCCACGAAACTACGACTTTCCTGCGCTAGCTTCGTCGATGCAGAAGCTAGCCAACAGTAGTGGTGTGGAGCTAATCAGCTTCTCAGGCATAGATGAGGAGGGCACTGTCCCAGAGCCATCTTATAATCCGACTCCGTATAATATATTTTTTGGCGTAGAGATTGACGGTAGCTACGAGGATATACAGGTGTTCGTAAACGCGCTAGACCTTTCGATTCGTCCGTTTCATGTATCTGAGCTGGAACTACAGGGTTCAGACGACTCATTACGAGCCGAAGTTAGCATGATTACTTACTTTCAGCCTACGCAAAATCTTGATTACCCGGAAAGGACAGTACAGTAATGTTTAAGCAAAAAGAGATAGCCTCACTAGTATTGATAGTATCTGTAAGTCTAGTGATGTCTTTTTTCCTGGCAAATATGCTTATACAGACTCCTGAGGATAGGTCTGAATCTGTCTTGGATGTTGCTGAGTTCGATACGGATTTCCCATCTTCCGATCCGAGAGTGTTTAATGACGAAGCTATCAATCCGACAGAGGATATATCCATTGGCGAAACCTTCACACCGAATCCTTTCAGGGGTGATAGGGATTGATTTGGTAGATATACACTATGCTTACTTATAAATACACCGCACGTGACCCCAAGACCAAACAAGAGGTAAAATCGACTGTTCAGGCACAATCGGAGCAAGCTGCCGTCAAGGTTATCACTAACCAAGGATTGATGCCTACCAATATAGAGCTTCAGGATGAACAGGGCGGATTTGGGCGCGATAGAGTGGGTGCGAAGGACAAAGTCATATTCTTCCGCCAACTTTCTACACTAGTTAGTGCCGGACTTCCTCTGGCGCAGTCCCTGCGCACTGTAAGTGAGCAGGTCAGTAGCAAAGGACTAGTGTTAGCACTAGGTAAGATAATTGCCGATGTAGAGGGAGGGTCGACCTTAGCCGATGCTATGTCGTTACACCCGAAGATATTCAACGACGTTATGGTCAACCTCGTAGCCGCTGGTGAGGCATCGGGAACTCTGGATGAGACTTTGCAGAGGATTGCGGATCAGACCGAGAAAGATGCAGAGATGGCTTCCAAGGTGCGAGGAGCGCTAGTCTACCCTGCTATAGTGCTTTTCGTGATTATTGCGGTAATAGTCTTCATGCTTACTACTGTATTGCCACAAATCGAACTGCTTTATGACGACTTGGGTCAACAGCTACCGTTCATTACCAGTGTATTGTTGGTGATAGCTAATTTTATTATCGGATATTGGTGGCTGATTATCATTCTATTGGCGGGAGGAATATTCCTGCTCAGGCAGTATGTGCAGACTGAGGCTGGAAGGGAACAGCTAGATGTCTTTAAGATGTCGGTACCGCTTTTTGGAGTGTTGTTTAAAAAGTTGTACATGGCAAGGTTTACACGTACCGGCGCTACGCTACTTAAAAGCGGAGTACAGATGCTAGAGATGATGCGAATTACTTCTAAGGCTGCCGGCAACGTGCTAATTGAACGGGATATTCAGAAAGCTGCGGTCAAGGTCAGGGGTGGAAAAACTTTGTCTACGTCGCTTGCCGATAGCGATTACTTCTTGCCACTAGTACCACAGATGATTAGTATCGGTGAACAATCCGGATCTATAGATGGAATGATGAGCAAGGCGGCGGATTTTTATGAAAAAGAGCTAGATGATCAGATCAAAACCATATCGACCACTATTGAACCGATACTAATGATTGTACTCGCTGTAGTGGCAGGACTAATGGTTGGGGCTATCTTGCTTCCCGTGTATGGCTTGGTAGGCGAGAACATAGCCATATAAAAGTATTGCAAACATAGTGTTGTTTGATATACAATCTTAAGCATAAGCTGAACGTAATTAAATAAAAGAGGTATATATCATGTTAAGCAAGCTTAAAAGCAAATTAACCGAAAGGAACGAGCAGGGATTCACCATCATCGAAGTGGTGCTAGTTCTTGCGATTGCCGGATTAATCTTTCTGGTAGTGTTCCTAGCTGTTCCACAGCTACAAAGGTCACAGAGGGACTCACAGAGGACATCTGACCTAGGTCGCCTTATGACCGCACTAGAGAACTATGCATCGAACAATAATGGTCAATATCCCGAACCAGGAGATCCTGTTGCTTTCGAAGAATTTGTTAATAACTATATCAAGACTGGTAACTCAGAATTTGCCGATCCGTCTACCGGTGAAGACTATAATCCGAACCTTGGAACCGGTGAAGCTGATATCCAGCCGAACGACACCATTTCGCAGAATGGTGCGACTATGTACTATCGTGACCAAGCCCAGTGTGACGGCGAGAGTATAGCCGGTGGATTTGGAGGGAGACAGATTGCAGTAGCCGTAGAGCTTGAAAACGGTGTAGCCTTCTGTCAGGACAATAACTAGTAAGTTTGTTGCTAGGTCTTGGTGCACCCCTTTTATGAGGGGTGCATTTTCATTAAAGGCGACCTGACAAAGCCGGCAATGCTTATGCTATAATTATGATTAATTATGTACGGATATATAAACAGCAGTAGAAGTTCAGGTTTTACCATTATAGAGCTAGTGCTCTTTTTGGCAATATCTATGGCGTTGCTCGTGATTGGCTTCAGTGCTATATCCGGGCGTACTGCCGATGTGCAATTTACGGATTCTATGCGTACTATAGAATCGCAACTGAGGAGAAATCTAAGTAATGTCGGTTTCGGTCTTAATTTGCGTGGAGATCTCGACTGCCAGGATGTGGGTGGCGGTCTAGATTTTCCAGCGGGAGATGATAGCCCTATGTATCCTGAACCCGGCAAGAATATGAACTGTGTAGCCAATGGAGTACTACTGTCTTTTAGTAGCGAGGAGTCCTTTACGGTATCGGCAGTTGCCTCGCGGGACGAGATGAACGACGATGATTCGTCCCTGGAAGACTTAGAACATAAGCTCGAGAATGATTTGACTGCAGAGATACCGAATACAGCCCAAGACATAACGTACAATTGGCAGACTCGGTTCATAGGAGCCTTTGATAGCGATGGGACAGAAGTGGATATGATAGAGTTTTTGCGAATGCGCGTACTTGAAGGTAGCATGGAATATTTATTTGTAAGAACTAATACTGCGGATAGCTTCGAGAACGGTTTAGTGACTGGAGATCAGGAGTATGAGGTATGCTTCGAGGGTGTTAATGGAAGCAGGGCGTCTATAATAGTGGGTGCTGAAGCACGATTCCAGGCAGACCTTAGCAGGATAGATAATAGGTGTAATGATTTATGAAGTGGCTAAAGGATTTAATAGATCAAATAGATAGTGGCCCTCCGTGGCACGAGAGAACTCGAGGTGAAACCATTGTGGAGGTGCTACTAGCTACGGTGATATTGAGCTCTATAATTGCAGGTGCATATACACTATCAAACCGTGCTACGAGAATAGGCCAAAGCTCCATAGAGCGTACAGAGGCTGTAAATCTAGTAGAGAGTATGGCCGAAACCTTAAAGGGTGTTAGCTCGGTACGTGGAGAGGCTTGGAATGAAATCGTTAGTAATCATGTCGGAAGTACAGCCCCTTCGTATTCGGACCCCACCGTGTGCGAAGCTACAGTAGGTAGCCCGTTTTATTTGAATATCGATAACTTCACCGATCTAGAGGAGGCTTCTATAGTGGAGGCCGGCCAATTCAGGCGAGAGCTCGATAGTGGCGCCGACGATCTATTCGAGGTCTGGATAGAGGCGTATTCACCAGAGGATGCGAGTTATATAGATTTTCACGTGCGAACATGCTGGGAGGGAATTAGTGCCGCCTCCATAGAACGAGCTACTGCGGTACTTAGGATTAATACCGGGCCGGTAGGAGTATGGGATAGTCAATGATGTAT
>SLRF01000029.1 GCA_007131065.1 Candidatus Saccharimonadota bacterium | reverse complement strand
GATAGCGTCGCTAATCTGGTCGCAGATCTTGTCCGGGTGTTTAGGTGATACTGATTCGGCGCTGCGTAACATAGAAAAACTCCTTTCGTATCTATACCCAGAAAGGAGTCTTCATATGCTTGTTTGTTAGACATATCTTCCCCGTTCGGGCGAGAGGTAGCACCGTTTCCCTGGTTTATGTAGGGTTGGTTGCCGGCAGGTCAAAGGGCTCGTTCCCTCGCTGCACTCTAGATACTTAAAATTATTAATTTACCAAACTAGACTATAACGGCCGAGCTAGGAAAACTCAATCTACTTCAGACTGTCCAGCACCTCGGATACGCCACTGATAGTGCTTTCTATAGCGTCACTCTCTTCATCGAGCGTGAGGTCGGATACTACGTCTTGTTCGAACTGTTCGTGCTGGATAATCCAGGTGTCTAGATGAAGTAGGTAGTCTTCAGGACTGTCTTTGCTTTTTCGTATGCGTTCTTCTAGGGTGTCGCGGGATAGAGAGATGTTGATTGTATAGGTGGTGAAGCCGTGTTGATGCAATCGATCGCATACACGTCGGTATTTGCGTTCGATACCGGAATCGATAACTACCAGGCCGTTGGGTTCGCCATCTAGCTGCTCTATGAGGTAGCCGAGGTAGTCTTCCACCACTTTTTCTCGCTCGTCTATCGAGAGGTCTGGGTATTGAGAGTCGATGATTTTGCGGATCTCTTCGTTGCTGATGCGTATGGCTTGTAATCTCTCCTCTAGCTCTTTAGCCAGTGTGGTCTTGCCGCTTCCGGGCGGTCCGGCGAAACATACTACTAGTTTTGGGTTCTTCTTATCTAGGTTTTGCAGTGAATTATGGTGGTGGGTATAGATTTCTGATAGTCGCTTATCTCTGCTGTCGGTCCTCTTCATGGCTTGGGCTCCTCTCCTTAGGCGTCTATCCCTATTATATCCCTGCAATGCAATATCGGCTATCTACCTCGCCCTTAGGTATTAGTTAAGCTATGTTCTTATGCTAAAATGTCGATAAGGTAAATAATTATGCATGACACTCACGGTAAAAAAGTCCAGCCACCACCTCCTTCTGATAAGCCACCGCTGCCACCGGAGATACTGGCGGCGCAAAAAGAATCTTCAAAGCAGCCGAACGTTCCGAGTGCTCCAGCTGCTGATTTGAGTTCTGCCCCTGATCCTGCCCCTGCCTCTGCCTCTGCTTCGCAAGATAAGGCAGAGCCTGCTTCCGCTCCTGTTTCACCGCCACAGCCACAAGAACCTATCGAACCTAAAGAGCAACCACCAAAGCAGCAAGAGACTACTGCTCCTACTCCGCAAACTATCGTGCCTGAGGGTAAAGAGGGCACGCAATCTCCACAGCAAGTCATGGCCGCTACTCCTAGTCAGTACTCATTCAAAAAGGCTATATTGCTAGCCATATTCTTAGGTGTGTTTGGCGCTGATAGGTTTTATTTAGGGTATAGCAAACTAGGAAAGATAAAAGCCGCCACATTGGGCGGACTTTTTCTGTGGGCGTATGCCGACGCCATCTTAATACTGCTAGGTTTTACTGAGGCGGCGGATGGATCAAAGCTCCTGGGGCGTGACGAGGACTTCAAACTAGCGGTTGGAGTATTTGCTACCGTTACTTTGCTGGCATTAATCTTGCTACTAGGTGTATTGCCAATGTATCTCTGGTCGGTTTAGACGGCCTCTTCGTTGTAGACGGAAGTGCTTCGTACTGAGAATAGAGGTACGAAATATTGGCTAGCGTCTTCTCCATCTCTAGTGGCTGGAGATAGCAGTTGAAATCCGGGAATATTGCCTACCGGACGGCCGTATACGCGGTTCCACCTGGGTAATTCATCAGCATCGACGGTCGCAAGATTTAGGAATTCACCGTCTATATGTGCCGGTCGAGCCGGTATGAGGGCTATCTCTACTCCTTCTGTTGCAGTGTTCCAGGGTGCATAGTAGACCAAATCGTCGGCATGTATGCTTATATGTCTGCCTCGGAAATCTTCGAAATTCTTTTTGTGCGTCTCGATAATATTGGCTAGATCCTCTCGGATTCTGCCACTATCGGAGTCGAAAATTTCGTTCCATAGATTTTCTACACAACGATTTAAATCCGGGCTGTCTGCATCTCGATTTTCTTCGGCGAGATTAGGTCCAACTCCATCTATGCGCTCCATACCTGCTCCTCATTTCGTAATATTAGGCTAGCACAAAATCGCGTGGTTATCTTCCCTCGCCGATGTCGAGCGAGGAGAAAAACTTCTCGGCTACGTCTGCGACGGGGTCGTCGGATATATAAAGCATGGTGTACATCTCCTGGTCGGCTAGTATAAATACTCCCTCCATGATAATAGCTTCTATGCGTGAACTGGCGCTGAAGCGGATAGCCGGATAGTCGCCGTATTCGAACTCGTCAAGCTCATCTAGGCGGATACCTTCAATACCGGCTAGACCGCCCTGCATAGCTCCGGTCAGTATGGCTATTGGATTACTAGCGTCTAACTGTCCGCCGTAGTCGTTGTACTGTAGCATTAGCTCCTCAGCAGGTGTGCTGACGAGTATTTCCACGGCTTCGCTCGATAGCTCGCCTTCATATCGATCGACTTCCGGTTCATGAGGGAAAGAGGCGCTAAGGCCTAGTTCGTCGTTGGTGTATTCAATCCAATCATTAGCTGTAAAAAATAGTTCTGGTTCATCTATACGACTATGACCTTCCCTGCCGGGAGTGTAGAGTGCGGAAATTAATAATCCGACAGCAACAAGCAGGATTACCGTTATATTGATGGCTACCTTGTAGCGCTTAATCCAGTCG
>SLRF01000063.1 GCA_007131065.1 Candidatus Saccharimonadota bacterium | reverse complement strand
GCAAATCTCTATTTCGCGGCGAACTCCCGCTCCTTGATAGTTTATGTCTATGTCTAACGATTGACGCCACTAGACTAATGCCTGCCGGAAGCACGAGAAGCCAAAATGCCAAACCAGCGGCTACAGCATAAGGTATGCCGTCCATGCCGTCGCTACTACGTGAGAGTATGGCTCCATAGATAGTTATAGCGCCTCCTGAAAGTAACGCGACTACGCTCAGCCACAACTGGCCATAATGTTTCCCTCGCTTTTCCAAGGCTCTTCTGGCTAATAGCCATGCTAGTACTAGACTGATAACTACATAGAGCATCTAGATAAGTACGAAGAAGGTTATTTGTCTTTTTTCTTGTTCTTGCGGTTGCGTACAAATGCCGGTACGTCGAAATCATCTTCCTCATCGCTAAAGGACCAAACTTCGTTCGGGTCGCTCTCAACAGGTGCACTATCTTCATTGTCAGAGTCGCCGTCCGGCTCATCGTCCAGTTGCATATCCTCGTCGCTCATGTCCTCATCTGCTATACCTTCGTCCGGCTTATTGAAATACGCCAAACCGCTACGATCTCGCACTTCCGGAACCGCATCAAAACCAGTCGCTATCACTGTTATTCTGAGCTCGCCCTCTAGTGATTCATCTATAGTAGCTCCGAATATGATGTTCGCATCCGGGTCGACGGCTGCCGTAATCGTCTCGGCTGCTTCATTTATCTCGTGCATCGCCATATCGCGTCCACCTGTAACACTGAAGAGTACACCCCTGGCGCCGTCTATCGAAACTTCAAGCAATGGAGACTCTATAGCTTCCTTGGCTGCTACTACCGCCCTGTCCTCGCCATCTGCGCGTCCTATACCCATCAGAGCCGATCCGGCGTTACTCATGATGGCCTTTACGTCTGCAAAGTCTAGATTGATTAATCCATGTACTGTTATAAGGTCGGATATACCCTGCACTCCCTGGCGCAATACGTCGTCCACTACTGAGAATGCATCTAGCAACGGTGTCTTGCGGTCGATAGTCTGCAGAAGCCGGTCGTTAGGGATAGTTATAAGAGTATCGACATTTTTACGTAAGCGCTCTATAGCCCCATCAGCATTAGCACGTCGCTTCTCGCCTTCGAAAGCGAAAGGTCGAGTAGCAAAACCGACCGTAAGTATGCCCATTTCTTGAGCTACTTCTGCGATAATCGGACTAGCACCACTTCCAGTACCACCTCCAGCACATGCCATAACGAAAGCCATATCGGCACCTTTCAGCGCCGCCTCTATCTCTTCTCTTGACTCTTCAGCAGCTGTCTTGCCTACGTCAGGATCGGCACCTGCACCTAATCCTTTAGTTGTACCTTTTCCGATGTGGAGTTTCGTAGTTGCAGCAGAGTTATCCAGCGCCTGAGCATCTGTATTTACAGCTATAAACTCTACATTGTCTACACCAGAGGCAATCATACGGTTCAATGCAGATCCGCCTCCCCCTCCTATACCTAACACTTTTATTCTGGCAAACGTCTCTACATTGGGTACGACTTCTGGCATACAACACCTCTTTGATAATCTACTGGCCCTGAGTATAAAGCAACGTGTAGACTATGTAAACTTTGTACTCAAGCGTTTTGAGATGTTATAAATTTTGTATGCAGATACATTAATTTGCGACACTACGTGAAAACTGCGCAAATTTAATACTCTAAGATCTGAACCTATCTACGATAGAGCCCATCCAAGATTGTAGATTACCGATTATCGATGTCACACTGAGGTCCCCACCCAGGTCGTACTCACCCTCCATGTCTTCTAACATCAATCCGATAGCGGTAGAAAATTGTGGATCTTGAATCTTATCGACTATACCGGAGAACCCTCGAGGCGACTTGATATGCGCTGGTAATCGTAGCTCTTGCTTGGCCAGCTCTGCTATGCCTGTCAGATTGGCACCACCACCGCAAAGCAGCGCACCTGCCGGTAGCATGCCGTCCTTCTTCACTTTTTTTAGCTCCTTGTCGACTAGCCTGAACAACTCCTTGAGTCTAGCCTGAGCTATGGTGTTGACCTCGAGTTTCGTAACGGTAAGCGGATCACCATTTAGCTCCTTTACTGTAAAGCCTTCGTTGGCATGCTTGGTCTGCGGATCGGCATCTATATAATCGAGTTTAATATTTTCAGCAGTCTCTACATCGGTCCTAAGACCTATGGCTATATCGTTAGTAACGTGTGCGGCACCTACCGGTAGAACTGAGGCGTGTAATAGTTCGCCCTCCTCGAATACCGCTACTCCTGTGGTATTTGCTCCTATATCTACAACTACGCAACCTATCTCCCTATCTCTTGGGCTGGCGACAGTACGTGATGCGGCCAAAGCCGTAGCGGTATGGGTATGTATATCTATCCCAGCTTGATTGATGCTACGAGTAGTATTCTTAAGGAATGGAGTAGCCGCAGTAACCAGGGATGTATCGACCTCCAGTCGCATACCGCTCATACCGACAGGATTCTTAACGTGTTCCTGTCCATCAACGGTGTAATTGCGCGGAAATATACCCACTATCTCTCGGTTGGGGGGTAGTTGCATGACCGTGGCCGCCTCTTCCACTCTAGCGATGTCCTCTTGAGATATCTCTCGATTGGCATTGCCTACAGCTACGATCCCGCGTGAACTCACAGTTACCAGATGCTGTCCGTTCACTCCTACCGTGGCGCCACGAATCTCCACTCCGGATATGCGCTCCGCTTCATCTATTGCGGCCGTAATAGCACTTACCGTACTGGCTACATCGTGCACTACACCCTTTCTCACGCCTTCAGTACCAGACACACCGACACCGATGATACTAGGTGCGGGAGCTTCCTCCTCCTGCATGCCTATAATGCAACGAACTGCCGTGGTGCCGAGGTCTATTCCTACTGCTATTGGTAATTCGCTTTTTTGTGACATAAATTAGTGAACATTATACCCTTATTAGTCGATTTCGTACAGGTTATGCTTAAAGAGTGGGCGTAGAGTTTATGAGTAATACCCCCGGTCCCGTTTAGGTAGTAGACTCGGTTAGAATCTCGAAGCCTTTATCAAGCACTAGTATAGTGTGTTCAAAATGAGCAGACAGAGACCTATCGCGAGTGGTGATCGTCCAGCCATCCGGCTCTACGAAAACTTGATCGCCTCCAAGAGTAGCCATCGGTTCAATTGCTATAGTCATATTGGCCTTTAATAGCGGACCTTTGCCTCTATGGCCGTAATTGGGAATCTCTGGCTCCTCGTGAACTTCATGCCCCACTCCATGACCGACCAGATCACGTACGACTCCTAGATTATCTTTCCGCAGTCGCCTCTCTATAGCGTGCGATATATCGCCGACCCTTGCGCCGGCCTTAACCTCATCAATTCCGGCATACATAGACTCCTCAGTAGCTCGCATCAACTTCCGTATCCTGCCCGGCAATTTCGACTGTGATCCGGCTACAACCGTCACCGCACTGTCGGTGATCATCCCCTTGTATCTGACGCCAAAATCTATACTTACCAGATCGTCATCAGAAACTTCGTAACCACCAGGTATGCCATGTACAACTTGTTCGTTTACCGATATGCATATTACATCCGGGAAGCCCATATACCCGTAAAAAGCCGGCTCTCCACCTAAGCTTTTAAGCTCACGTTCAGCTATAGCTGCCAACTCCTTGGTAGTTATACCGGGAGCGATATTAGAAGCCACCAAATCACGTACGGTAGCTAGGATATGGCCACTCTCACGGATAGCTGTTATTTCTTTATCGGTCTTCGGGTGCATTCAGTTCCTTCTCTATAAGCTTATGTACGGTTTCGATGTCGCCGCTACCATCTATCTCTATCAACCTACCGGTTCCCCGGTAGTGCTCGACTGCCTCTAATGTCTTTTCCTCGTATTCCCTCCAGCGCTCTTCCCAGGCTGCCCTTGCATCGTCATCGCGACCTCTCTTAAGCAACCTGCTCCACGACTGTGATTTATCGATTGCCAGAAACACCACTTGCGCAGTCGGCCAGCCCATCTCTTGAGCTTTGGCATCGAACTCTATGGCTTGGTCGAGTCGACGAGGAAAGCCGTCGACCAGTGCCGGTCTGTCCGACTCTTCGATCTCTTTAATAACAAGCTCCACCACCTCTTCTGCCGGTAAGAGCTTACCGCTGTTCATTATGACCTTAATATCAGGGCTAGCGGTATCGCGCAAGATCGCTCCCACTGAAAAAGCATGCCAATCCAAGCTATCTGCAATCAGGCCGGCCTGGGTGCCTTTGCCGGCTCCCGGAGGGCCAGTAAGTAGTGTTATGCGTTTACTCATGAGGTATACATTAGCACAGCCTAGTTGCGCCATCCAAAGTTTCTATAGGGTAATCCCAATCTATCCATGACATCGGCCTGCACATCATCCATTTTGGTTTTTTCGGCCTCATCCTGATGATCATATCCCAGTATGTGCAAAACTCCGTGCGTTACCAGTAATAAAAATTCCGTCTCCACAGTGGTATCGGCCGCATCTGCTTGCCTCTGCATGTGTTCATAGCTGATTACTATATCACCTAAATCAGATCCTGCTTCCACCTCTGCATCTTCTTTATAGTCAAAGCTCAATACGTCAGTAGAACGGTTTTCACCACTGTAACGACTGTTGAGCTCGCGCACCTCGTCCTCGCTTATTACCTTTATCGCGATAGCGCCCGATTGACCACTTAAATTCGACAGTATCTCACCAAGCCTATCGAGCCTATTACTTGAAAAGCCCTCGACCGTTAGGGTAATCATTGCAGTTTCTTGCGCACCAGATCTGCTATCGCACCGCCCTCGGCTCTACCGGCTACTCTCGGCTGCAGTACCCGCATTATAGCGCCCATGTCTTTCATCGATTCTGCACCTGTCTCTTCAATCGCTTCATCCACCAGTTTCTCTAGTTCTGCATCGTCCATCTCTTCTGGAAGGTATCTCTCGATTACTGCTAGTTCAGCCTCTTCACTTACAGCCTGTTCTTCTCTGCCTGCCGAACGGTAACTATCTATCGATTCCCGTCGCTGCTTAGCCTGCTTGCGCAACGTAGCTACTGCATCCTCTTCGCTAAGCTCACCCTTATTCTCAATCCGTGTGCTCTCTAAAGCGCTCTTAATCATGCGCAACGTCGAAACAGTCTCGCTGTCACGCTTACGCATAGCGGCTTTTATGTCTCTATCTATGGCCTCGAGCATGATTTATCTACCTAGATAGATCTTGCGCATCTTTTCGTCTTTTCGAGCCTTTTTGGTCAACGCCGCTTCCCGTAACTGCTGCTTCGACAGTGGCTTCTCGAAATATTGCTTGCGCTTGGCATTGCTCAGCTTGCCGGACTGTTGAACCTTGCGGTTAAACCGGCGAATCAAACTCTCAAGACCTTCTCGGTCATCTTTTCGTGTAACTTGTGTCATATCAAGAGTGTATTCTACAGTTACCATCCCTGCTATGCAAGCCCTCCGCGCGCTTTACAGCCAGTGGCAAGCTATGAGACGCTCTTTCTCTTCCGCTATCTCAGGACAGCTCTGTTTATGTACCGTAATCCCCAAGCCCCTGGTTATATAGCCGGCTATTTTGTCCGATGGCGAAGGATCACAACACTGAGCGAATCGATACTGTAATCCTTCCATGCCCGCAACTGCGATTTTCGACTTACTACTGTCACTGTCCGTTGTAGTCTTAGCGCTAACAGCAGGTTCAGGAGGAAACAGTCGCTGCTTTATGGCTTTCGGACTTATATATCCGGCGCCTATAGCGACGAATAGATCGTCGGCACTTAACAATCCGTAGTCTTCCAGCATATCGCTGTCTAACTGTGGGATGTCGGATTTAAGCTCTTCTTTGAGTATATCTCTACCGGCATCCCGATAACGATCCCTGTTTTTCTCCCTCAGCCATGTCCGTATTCGAGTCTTGGCTTTCTTAGACGTTACTATGCGAAGCCAGTCTTGTTTGGGTTGAGCCTCCTTGCCCGTGATAACCTCTACCTGATCACCGGTGAGAGGTTGGTAATCGAGCGTGGATATCGATCCATTCACTTTGACTTGCTTGGTTCTTAGCCCCACTCCGGTATGTATAGCAAAGGCGAAATCCAGGGCTGTGGCGCCTTTGGGTAAACGATACGGATCGCCGTTAGGAGAGAATACAAATACGAAATCTTCTTTTCTCTTCGAGGTTACCATTGCGAGTCCACGCATATAACCCTTGGTATTCTTGTGTTGGTCATAGGCCCAATGGGCAGCGGCTCCTCCTTCGGCGAAGTCGTGCATCTCTTGCGTACGTATCTGTACCTCCACGGTATGCTTGCCGAATTCGACAGTGGCGTGTAGTGAGCGGTAGCCGTTGGGTTTAGGACGCTTTATATAATCTTTGAATCTAGGCAAGACAGAATCATAGGCGGAATTTATGACGTCCAGCACCTCATAACACTGGTCCTCGTTCTCCACTAGTACACGCACCGCGAGCAGATCGTGTATATCGCTTATTGTACCGGCCTTGCGCAACTTCTTGAAGAGACTGTACGGTTGCTTCATGCGCCCGCTCACGTCCAAAGTATTCACGCCTGCCTCGTCAAGGCGAGTCTTGAAGTCGTAGATAAATTTCATCAACGGCTTTTTAGTATCGGCCTCTTTAGAGTTCAGTAATTTTTTTATCAAGGTATGTTGTTCCGGCTGCAATATCTTAAACGCCGTATCCTCTAGGTCTCTCTTGATCGATTGCATGTTTATTCGTCCTGCAGCCGGCGCCAGCACATTTAAAGCTACTTTAGCCCTGCTCTCATCTGAACTCTCACTTAGTTCCTCTAGGGAGCTTTCTAAGAAACGTGGCAAATTCTTTTTATCCACCTGCAGTAGAAGTTCGCACATCTCCTCATGTTTGCTCGAGTCGGGATTATATAGATCTAATAAATCACGCAGTTCCTCCATTACGCTACCGCCTTGATCAAAGCCTGGAGGCTACGCCTCCCCATATATATGTTCTCGTCCAGCTCAAACCATACAGTCGCCACACCGTCCACTTCCTCTATATCTTCCGCTAGATTAAAGCCGATTCCATCAAGCACATAAGAGCCGTCTCTTAAAGTCAGCTTTACATGGCGTCCATCACTTCCAACCAATCTATAATTATCACTATCCACCCCCTTCCACGAAAGAAGTGGCCGTGGATTACCCATACCGAATGGAGCCAATCTCTTCATTTCCGCGAAAAAGTCATCATTGATCACTTCTAAGCTGTCTAGCGTTATGTCTGCACTCGGCTGTGGCTTTAAATCTCCATATTCGCCCTGGTCGAAGTAGTCGTTTAGCACTGTACGGAAGCGATCCATGTTGTCGATCTTTAGTTTACATCCGGCTGCTACATGGTGCCCACCGTAAGTTATCAGCATATCATCGGCCGCCTTCATGGCTTCAACTATACTAAATCCTCCCAAGCTCCTCGCTGAACCTTTAGCCTCCCCGCTCAGTTCCTGTAATATAATGGTCGGTTTAGAGAATCGCTCCATTATCTTCGCCGCCACTATCCCAACGATGCCGTGACTCCAGCTGGGATCTGAAAGCACCAATACCTTGTCTTGGCTGCGCTCGAGAGCCTGCTCAAGCGCCATCTCCATAATTCTGTCCTGCTCTGCTCTGCGCTGGGCATTCAACTCTTCTAGTCTCTTGGCTAGCTCCAATGCCCGACGCTTATCCTTGGTAGTGAACAGTTCCAGTGCCAATTTCGCATGCTCTATACGTCCGGCCGCATTCAGTCTAGGGCCTATTACAAAGCCGAAATGATGCGTATCGATATTACTAGCATCTACTCCCGCTACCGTCATCAAAGCTTGCATCCCGACTCGGGGAGTGCGAGAAAAAACCTTCAAGCCGAAATGTACGAATATACGATTCTCATCCACTAGCCCCACTACATCACACACTGTACCAAGCGCCACTAGATCAAGTAGCCATTTCTCCTGGCCGAAAGGTAATTTTGGCACCTCGTCGTCTTTGCGATTGATTCCAATTTGTACAGCTTGAACTAACTTAAAGGCCACCCCCACCCCTGCTAGATCACTAAACGGGTATTCGTTATCTTTTCTTTTCGGATTCACTATCGCCTCGGCTTCGGGCAGGGTATCTTTCACTGTATGGTGGTCTGTCACTACTACGGACAGGCTATTCTCATGCGCCCATTGAAGTGGCTCATGCGAGGAACTACCGCAATCTACTGTGATTACTAGGTCCGCACCATCCGCCTTGATCTTCCTAAGTGCCTCCTTATTAATGCCGTAACCCTCTTCGAAGCGATCAGGTATGTAGGCATCGACATTAGCCCCCATCGAGTCCAGAGCATCTAACAGCAGAGCCGTAGCGCTCAATCCGTCGATATCGTAGTCCCCGTATATAACTATCGACTCCGAATCTGTTATAGCCCGCTCAATCCTCTCCACTGCTCGATCCATATCCGCAAGCAGAAACGGGTCGTAGCTGTTCTCGTATTTAGGATTGAGAAATTCCTCAATCTCCTGTTCTTCCTCTATACCGCGCGTCCGCAGTATCTCACGCAGTGTATCTGAAATCTCCATAGTATGAGTATATAGTATACACAGGTGCTAGTTGTTAGTTTTTAGGTGTTAGGTAAAAAAGCTAATCACTATATCCTATACCCTGAATCCTACACCCTAACTAAATCCTAAGCGAAGCGATATCCTATATCCTAAACCCTGTAGTTAAGCTTTATAACTTTAGAAACTTTCTACTTTATAACTAGCAGAGCTGCTTCAGCTCTGCTTATGATGCTGGCTCTTTAGGACCATGCTTTGGAGTTCTTTGAAGAATGGAAATTCCTGATCTACGCTGTAAAGTTTGGTGTTTCCGCGTTTTTTCGACTTGAGAAAGCCTATCTCTTCTAGCTTACGCAGCTCCCGCTGAATATTCCCCGCATCTTCCTTGATGAGTTTTGCCATACCTCGTATGTGAGTCTGGTAATCTGGATATTTCGAAAACAGAATTATAATCTTACGCCGAGTCTTGGATGTAATAAATGCGTCTAACATGAATCTCCCGTCTATCTTAGTTGTTAATTCAACAACGAACGCTAACTGTTATTCTAGTCACTCTACGCTCAGATGTCAAAGCTAGTTATTTTTGCTTTCCAGCGCTTCTAGACACCTGGAAGTTGTTCCAGCTCACTAGTAGTGGCGAAGCTATAAATATCGACGAATATGTACCCGAGAACATACCGAGCAACAACGCCAATATGAAATTAGTAGTCGAAGTTCCTCCCAGCAAGAACAGCGCCAGAAGGACCAATATTGTGGTGATAGAAGTATTCAGCGACCTCCCCATTACCTCATTGATGCTACCGTTTACCACTTCTGCAAAATCTCCACTCTTTCTAAGTAAGTTTTCTCGTATACGATCGAACACCACTATAGTATCGTGAACCGAGAAACCTATAACTGTCAGTACAGCCGTAACGATAAAGGCATCCACTTCGACTCCAAAAAGTTTACCGAATACAGAGAATGCCACTAGCACAAACAGTGCATCGTGAAGTAACGCCACTATGGCCATTCCTCCAAAACGAGTGGGGTGCTCGACTTTTCTAAAAACGAAGGCAACGTAGATGGTGATAGCTAGTGATACCGCAAGCAAGCTCCAAAGTGCATTGGTAGTCAGGTCACGGCTCACACTAGGACCCACCTGTTCTAACCGTTCTACGCTTACTCCTTCGGCTTCATTTAGGATCGGCTCAATCTCGACATCATCCCTAAAACGTATCTGGAAGCCATCTTCACCCGTCTCCGTTATTAACGAATCGCTTACACCGGCATCTTCTACTATCTCTTCTATTTCAGCCCGAGGAAGCTCGGTCGAGACATTCACCACTGTACCTCCAGTGAAGTCCACTCCAAGGGTTAAGCCGAAAATAGCCAGCAAAATTATACCTGGAATCAGTACTCCTGCCGATATGCCGTACCAGATTTTTCTTCTTCCTACGATATCCATTACAGCCTCCCTCCCAGTCGAGTACGTGCGAGCCCTCTAAGTAACGTACGAGTAATAAACCAAACCGAAAATACATTCATAGCAACTCCAATGCCTAAGACCAGAGCGAAACCTTGAATCGAAGGTTCACCAAATCTACTAGCTAACATATAAAGCACTACACAGATGATGAGCGTAGCTATAGATGCATCACGGATACTGCTCCAAGCATGTCTATACCCTTCTTCGACCGCCTTAGCAGGCGTTAGTCCTGCCCTTCTCTCTTCTCGTAAACGCTCGAGGACTAATATGTTGGCATCTGCCGCTACCGCGATACTCATGATAAAACCGGCGATTCCAGCCAGAGTTAGTACAATAGTAAAGTCAGCAAACAGTGCAGTATTGGAAATCTTAAACACAGTCACCATACCCGCTCCATACAGACCGATCATGGTCGTGGCCACCAATCCGCCCAGACGATATACCGCTAGCAGGAACAGTGCCAGAGAAAACAAACCTATAGTGCCCGCTGTTAAGCTAGCCTGAGTGGCGTTCGCACCCAAAGTGGGACCGATAGTCTGCTGAGCCGCTATCTCTATGGGTACCGGCAACGCACCGGCATTTAGTAATGTAGCTGTCTCCTGCGCTTCGCGGATATCGCGACTACCACTAAGCTGTGATTCACCCGAGAGTATAGGCTGTTGCACTGGAGCCGGGCCAAAAATCGGCTGGTCGTCTAAAACAGTCAGTATTTGCGTGCCACTACTATGTATACGAGTCGATAGATCGGCAAACTTCTGGGTAGACTCTCCCCCACGAAACGTAAGGTTTACCACAGGGCGGTTGAATTGGTCGAATCCGGCCTCGGCTCGGCGTACGTCCTCACCTGTTATATCGGTCGGTATTAGTTGTTCTTCCAGGTTCTCCGCACTAGGATCTACCTCGAAAAATTCTAGGCGCGCCGTCTGGCCTATCAGGTCTATGACTGCTTGAGGGTCATCCTCATCAGGTAACTGCACTACTATACGATCGTTATCGGCGACCTGTACTATAGCCTCACTGGCACCTCCGGGATTAACCCTTCTAAGTATCACTGATGAAGTCTCTTCTAGCACTTCATCGGCATCCCTATCCTCGGGGATATCTGCTTCATAGACTAGATAAACTCCGCCCTGGAGGTCGAGACCACGACGCACGCTCATGTCGGCATCTATCCCGACTAGAGAGAAAATCTGGTCTTCTCGTGGATAAGCCAATACGCCCACGAACAACGCAAAAATTCCCAGTAATACCAGCTGCCAGCGTACTTTTTGCTTCATGCTCATTATCGGAAACTCTCTCTTATCTATCGACTGTCTGTCGCATCAATTCATTGATATCTGGTAGTGTATTATCCTCAAAATAGTGGTTAGTATCAAGGTAATGAGGCAATACGTCCAAAATCACCAAGCCGTCTGCTGATATATG
>SLRF01000044.1 GCA_007131065.1 Candidatus Saccharimonadota bacterium | reverse complement strand
TATGAACTCTACCGATGTGCTGTATACGCCGGTAGGTGTCAGGGCATCTACGTTAGCTCCGTACCCTATAGTGTACTTAGTCTCAGCTATCGGACCTGTCGAAGTAGCTAGGTCTTCCTGAGAGTTTTCTATGAATGAATACTCACCAGCTCCTGCAGTATCGAACGGAGTTGCTATCGATCCACCCTGAGTAGGTGTGGTCATATCATCTACGCGGAGCCCGAACTGCTCGGTTCCGGTATCTGAAGCAGTCATAGTGGCTCCGAAGGGATCTATCGTGTGTCCACCACTCTCAAGCGTAGTACCTAGATAAGTTACAGACATGCCATTTCGAGCGTTGGTAGCTACATCGAAGTGGCTCTCTGCGGTCTGTAACTCAGCGGTGTTTAGGATGCCAAGGTCGACTTCACTTCCGCCGGCCTGACAGTCAACTCCGGTATAGACACAGAACTGCAGAGTTTCCTGTACTCGGGCGGTTACATCTATAGCCTGTCCAGTCGAGAAGGCTAGTCCTCCGTCATCTACTAGAGTAGAAGTACCGGTATCAGAGTAGGTGTAGAGTCGTGCCCAGTATTCAGTATTAGCTGCTGTCG
This sequence comes from Candidatus Saccharimonadota bacterium, assembly GCA_007131065.1. Lineage (GTDB taxonomy): Bacteria > Patescibacteriota > Saccharimonadia > QS-5-54-17 > QS-5-54-17 > SLRF01. The sequence goes on along the minus strand of SLRF01000044.1, from coordinate 11,044 downwards.
GGTTAGTGACACCTGATAAAGTCACTTCTATGGTGTCATTAGCATTTACAGTCTCTACTGAAGTTAGCGGTACGGTAAATACGTTGTCGTTATCTCCTGTAGTAGTTACAGTACCTGAAGATACTGATGCGCTGTTTATCTCTACTGTGGCTGTAGCACTACTACCGTCGAATCCGGTAGGTGCGGTACATGAAGTTCCAGGGAATGGATCGTTACTACAAACTTCGAAACGGAAAGATCCTAGGTCATCGGAGCTGGTAGCGTCGAAAGTAAAGGTATAGTTTACTCCTGTAGCGCCTGAAGCAGCAGAGCTGAGCTGGAGCTGCCTATTCTCTAGCTGGGCAGCCTGCAAGCTGGCCGGCACTATAGCAGCCACTGCTAATACGGCTATCTGGGAGATGGCCAGAATTTTGTGGCGTAATGAACCCAAATTGTTTTTCTTATAAAGATGGTTTCGCATCCGTTCTCCTTATTTTTTTGTGTTTGATTTTTATTTTGAAAATACTTCTTATGATGAAAAATTTAGCATGAGCATGATAAAATGTCAATACCTAAAAAGCGTGATTGCAGAGTAGAGATGCATTATATATGTTGCCCTATCACTAAAAAAGGGATACGCTAAAGCATAAGAATAAACTAGAGATAAGTCACCAATGCCCCCGCAAGAAAACCAACCTCAGCCACAAAACGAAGAGCAGCAACAGGCACAAGCACGGGCGGATGCTAATAAGGCGGCGCTTACAAAATTGAACCGCATGCGTAGAGTTCTTTTCAATCCGTACCTAATCGGCCTGGTGGTGCTTATGATTGTAGGTGGAGCTGTAGCATATTATGCTTTCGATTTACGCCAAGACAGCGTCAGTATAGACGGATCTGATTTCGAATCTTCCACTATAGACGAGGAGGATTTTGCGCGCCTAGCCGCCGACCAAGCGGAAATCGACAGCACTAACCAAACTCTAAATGTTACAGCCAATAGCGTGTTTAACGGCACTATGCTTGTCCGCAGTAGTCTCGACGTACAAGGGCAATTGCGCGTCGGCGAGGAACTGGCACTTAACGAACTGGCAGTAGCTGGACAAGCGGCTATAAACAATCTGGATATAGCTAACGACCTAAACGTACAAGGAAGCACTCAGTTTAACGAGCCGGTAAATATCCAGGACAGTCTAACCATAGATGGAGGAATAACTGTCTCCGGTAGTGGATCTTTTTCAGGAAATCTATCGGCAAATACTATCGAGGCCAGCAATTTAAGCTTTAGCGGTAATCTCACCATGAGTGGACGGATTATTACAGGCGGAGCGCAAACTAGCGCCGGTAGTGGAGGTGCTGTAGGTGCGGGCGGAACCGTATCGGTTAGCGGCAACGATACTGCCGGAACTGTAAATGTAAATACCGGTTCGGGAACTAGTAGTGGCACCCTGGTAACCGTACAGTTCGGCGAAGGATACTCGCAGACCCCTAGGGTAAATATAACTCCCGTAGGAGCTCCTGCTGGTGGCATCGACTGGTACGTCACCCGCAACAACAACGGATTCTCTATAGGAACATCCTCCCCTCCTCCTTCCGGGAGCAACTTTAGTTTTGATTATTTTGTAGTCCAGTAGACAAAATGAGGAGACAACCAAGTTTTCTCCTCATCGCTTCGCTGCTCCTCTTTCCTGGTATCGTATCGCCGGATAAATTACGCGGAATTTATCCGGCTCTAAATAATTGAACTAGAAATTTTCGCACAAATTTCTAGCGAAAACCGTATCGGGAAAAGAGCAGGGAGCGAATGCGACCGATGAGAAAAACCGCAGGTTTGTCTCATACCCCATAGTTGTCTCCTCAAGTAGTTTTATATGTCCACAAACACCTTCACATCATTGTCATACACCTGGGCGACGCCACGTACTACCTCGTATTCGAAGCGCTCACCTCCACTCATAATCACTACCTTTCCTTCGGTTAATAAAGTAAAGAAATTGGCATGGCCGGGTAATATATCGAAGTCGCCAGTATCGTTTGTCGCACTCACACTCTCTGCGCCTCCTTCAAAATAGACATGAAACTGCGAATAAAGTTTTACCGTTAGCTGTCCGTAGCCGACTTTTGGGGCACTCATCCTCTATCTACCAGCTATTATCATATGATGATTTCTTCGACACCTTTTAGCACCTCTTCACGATGAAAGTATTCACCCGGCTTTCCTGTTAAGTCCTCTACAACCGAAGGATCCTGCTTGAAGAATTCTATAAGTTTTTTGGCCTTAGCGTAATCTCGACGGTCTGCAACCGAAAGTTCATTTTCTCCAATGATCGCTATGATATTCTTGAGATTTTCGTATTTTTGAATAATGGACTGAACCTGCACGGAGAGTACGTAATGCCTATCCCCGACTATTTCCGGCGTCAATAAGCTGGATGTGGTCCTGAGTATATCTACTGCCGGTCGTATACCCTGCTCCGCTACCTTACGACTTAGCACTATCACTGAGTCCAGCTCGTGTTGAATAGCCTGTACTGCTGGGTCGGACAGATCGTCGGCCGGTATATATACCGTCTGGATACTAGTAATAGAGCCTTTATCGTTAGATGTAAGCCTATCCTGTATGCGCTTAACTTCGGAAAACAAAGTGGGCTGATAGCCACCCTGGCTGGGGATCCGATTCATGAGCGTACTTAACTCATTCCCCGCTTGTACATAACGATACATATTATCAACAAACACCAGTACGTCTCGGCCTTGATCTCTAAAGTGCTCTGCTGTCGCGGTGGCAGCTGGAGCAGTCAAATACCGCAAGGCTGGATTCTCATCCATCTGCCCTAGATACATAATCGTGTTATTGAGTAGATCGCGCTCTTTAAGCGTTGCATACATCTCGTGAGCTTCCCTGATGCGCTCACCTATACCCGCGAAAAGTGCCAACCCGGTATCGCGTCCAGCGACGTTATGTATAATTTCGGTAATCAAAACCGTTTTACCTACACCGGCACCACCGACTATTCCAATCTTTCTTCCTTTAACAAATGGTGTAAAAAAGTCTATAACTTTTAGACCTGTCTCCAGTAGTTCCGGCTTGTCGTCTGGTCTAGGTTCTATGTCTCTCGTCTGTACGTGTACAGGTTTCCTTTCGCCACTAATAGCCGGGCCATCATCCATGACCTCGCCAAGCGCATTGAAAACCCTACCTACGGCCTCAGAGCCGGTAGGTACTGTCAGTGACCTACGAGTCCTATCTACGGATAGGCCTTTTTTGACCTCTTTACTTGAACGTAAATTTATACACACTGCAATGTTGTCTTCCGCAAAATGCTCCACTTGCAAGAGAACGTCGGGATAGTCGGTAAGTGTAAGTATCTCCTTGATATCCGGCCGCTCCTCGTGAATCTCTACCCATATCACAATATCGTGTATTGCTCGTATTCTACCTACCATAACGCACCCCGTTTATAACCTCTCGTATTCGCTCGTCCGCTTCGGCTCTCTTACTTCTCATATACTGCATCTTCAAATCATGGGATATTTCGCCAGATTTCTCATGAGCAGCCGACATGGCATTAAAACGGCTGGCATACTGGGCAAGCTTGGACTCCAGGATAACCTGTGACAACGCCACGCTCATCATGATCGATTCCATATAGGAAAGCACTGAATCGAAGGTCGGCTCAAATATGTAGTTCTCGCGCGTAATTACTGACCCCTTATCTTCTGCTTCTGCACCTAAGTTTTGTATGACCTCAAAGAGATCTATGCTCTTAATGTCCTGTACACCTAGTGTTACGTATGTCTGATAAAATACTTGCGCATCGCCATACTTGAGCACATCAGTGATGATGGGGCCGGGGTTTATCTGTGTTACATCCTTGTCGGGGATTCGGTAATATTTTACGATATCGACTCCTGCTTGGGCTAACTGTAATACTCCGTGGTGACCCAACACAATTATATCGTGCGTACTGGGGTCATATTTAGTTAACATCCAATCTACTAGCTTGCGGTCTATATCTCCGCTCAAACCTCCTTCGGCTGTCACTACTACGAACAGCGTCTTATCGGGGTATTCTATGTCTCGAGTCAACCGATCCTTGGGATTGTTCCGTAGTTGAGTGTATATAGACCAGAGATCAGCAAAAAAATCTTTGGACTGCAAGACCCTCCCCTTGAGCTGGGCTATATGATGGGATGATATACCCTTGAATGTTTCTGCCAACATGTCGACAGTTTTAATCTGCTGCATCTCTGCCTGTATATCGTTTGAACTTCTCATCCCGCAGCTCCATCAACTTGGTATTTATAGCTCAGAATCATTTCTTTACCTCTATAAGATATTCGGCGATAGTATCCTCCACCAGTTTATTGTAGGCGTCCGGGTCGGTCTGCGGTAAATCAAGATCGAAATTCTGTTCTCTTAGCCACTGCTTCATGACGCCAAGATTGAGCTTCTTGTCTAAATCTGCCTTTAAAGAGACATCCAGCAAGAGCTGCTGAGCGGCTAGAGGATACAGCTCATTGGTGGTCTGTTTTAGTGCATTTAGGGCCCGCTCTCCTAGATTGAGGCTTTTCTGTGCTTCTATAGCCATTTCTGAGGCAAAATGTGAGAATTCCTGTGCATCACGATAATCACTAAGAATCTGAAATATGTGCGTGGACAGTTCTTTTTGGTGACCGGACTGCGCTCTACCCCCTACACGACTTACTGAAAGCCCGGTATTAACTGCCGGTCGAATTCCCGACCTCATTACATCGGTATCGAATATAATCTGACCGTCGGTGATCGATATAATGTTAGTAGGAAGATATGCTGTGACGTCGTTACTAGGGGTCAAAACAGCCGGTATAGCCGTCAATGTAGCACCGTTCTTCTTAAGTCGACCGGCGCGCTCTAGCAAGCTGGAGTGTCTATAGAATACATCTCCTGGGTATGAGTCACGGCCCGGATTGGCACCGGCTAGCAATGAGATCTCTCTATGAACCTGAGCGTGATTGGAAAAATCATCATACAGCACCGCTACATCCACACCCTCGTGCCAGAGGTGCTCACCGATAGCACAGGCAATATACGGAGCCAGATACGATTCTACTAATGAGTCAAAAACTGATGTAGCAACTACAATGGTATGTTGCATAGCTCCTGTTTGTTGCAAACGAGATATAGCCTCGTCGATTTCGTTAGGACGCTTTGCAATCATGACGTATATCACTACACGGTTCTTATTGACTTGATTCTGTGCTATCTGTAGCAACAAGCTTGATTTACCGGTCTTGCTATCACCTAGCAGTGCAATTCTCTGACCGAGCACTATCGGAAACAGTGTATCTACTATAGTCACGCCCGTCTCCAGCTGGGCATCAAGAGTGTCTCGCTCAAATATCTTGGGAGCATCTGCAAATACTGGCCAGGTCTCGCTCAGAGGTGGTACACCTTTGCCATCGAGTGGCTGACCTTTAGCAGATATTACGCGCCCGATAAGGCCACGCCCGACACCTGTTACCAGCTCCTCGTTTTGTAAGACTGCCATACCGCCCGGGACCATCGGCTTGGTGTCTAAGCTTAATACCAATACATCATCACCTGATACTTCTCTTACTAGACCGCGTGTGCCATCTTCGAACAAGATCAAGGCATTTGCACCGACCGGTGCAAGCCCACGCACAGTTATGAGGAATTCGTTTACGGCCACTACTTTACCGGTAGGGTGTCCTTGGTCTATTAGTTCCTGGAAGTGTTGATCAAACACGGCGCATCACCTCCGGTAGCTTATCTTTTGCAGCCAAAATCTTCGGCTTAAACGACATGTCGAATATGCGATTCTTGGAGCGTACGACTACTCCACCACCGATACTACTGCGAACAGAGAGCTTGATAAGAGCGGCGGAGTGAATCTGTCCGCGAAACCAGGTGCTGATTTCCCGCAGTAAAGAATCGTGTGGTTCTGTTGGTAAAATAACATCAAAAACCGGGATATCGCTTTTTGACGCCTCTATAGTCTGTAGTAAACCGTGTAGCCCAGAGTCTTTTACGATTTCTGGGTTAGCATCTACTAAAGCTCTCGGGTACCCTGTAAGCTTATCCATATCCTGCGAGTTGTTTATGGCATCTTGCAAGCCTCGTTTTGCACGCTGAAAATCTCTTTCTAAGATAACCTCTCCTGGCATATTAAAATTCATCGCTTATATCCCGTTTGATGTCTTCTTTTCTCTCTTCCAGTTGCTGTAGTATGTACTGCCTCTGACTGCCTAGGTCCACACCCTCACCTAGCGCCTCTACCAAGTAGTAGACTACGATATCGCTGAGCTTAGACTCTATCTCGCCTGCTAACCTTTTCTTCTCTTCTCTGACCGCTGATTCTGCCTGCTCTTGCACCTGCGTACGAATCTCGGAAAGCTGCCTTTCAGTTTCCGAGCTAACATTAGATGCAGCGTCTTTAGCATCACTGATAGTCTTTCGATACTGTTCTAGTTCACCGTTAATTATACGAGCGGCCTCCTGCTCTATGTTCTGCATCAACTGCTGGTAGCTTTGCGACAAGGCCTGTTGAAGCTCTTTATCCATGGCTCTTATGGTATTGGTTAACTGTAATTGCGCCTGATTACGGAGCTGATTTAGGAATTCCTCTGTGATTACTTCGCTTATAACACCTTCTCGTACCTCACCTACGTAATCGTTGTAAACATTTAGATGCTTCTGGAGCTTTTGCAACTGCCACAACGTCCAGATAGTCATCAATACGACTATCGCTGCGATAATTATAAATACTAGCTCCACGTTATCCTCCCACCACTATTAAGTATGCTATAGCAACTGAAAGCAAAATGATACCCACAGCTATGGTTATCATACGGGCTAATCCGGCATATATGGAAGCTGTGCTTAGTGGGTTGCGCCCGATAGATATGATAGTACTCGAAACTGCACCGTAAAGGAGCACCATTGATCCGACTATACCGCCGGTAATTATCATCATGGCAATAAGTATACGTGCAGGAGCTACCGGCTCTCCAGCCAATGCATTGGCTCCCTCCTGGATGAACCCTGGCAGGAACGACTCCTGCTCGGCAGCCGACGGATTACCGCCTACCTGGATGAGCACCGGTATGCGAGCTATGGCCACCTCCCTGGTCTCGCCAGTCTCAGTTCGTACAGTTTGAACTGTAGGGTCGGAAAAATCCCCTCTAGCCACCCCTATCACTCTACGATCGCTCCTCTGAGACTTACGCCCAACACCCTCAATACTGGAAATTGCTATATAGTCACCGTCCTCTATTGCGCCATTTTCATCCGTCACCAATAGATCGGTAACACCGCTAGTAACAACCTGCACATTGCTTTCTTGTGAAGATATGGTCAGTAACGAACCGCTACCTCCTACAACTACACCTAATAAATTATCAATATTACTTGAATTAGCGGGCTCGACAGTCCGAGCGTCCTCTGAGACGAAGCTAACCGCCATGCCTGTAGGAAGGCTTGTTTCGGCGCTATACCCAGATGAAAATTCCTGCGCTGAAACTACAGTTAACAGACCACTTATTATAAGGGCTGTACTAATTAATAACGATTGAGCTATACGTTCTTTCGTGATATCTGTCTCCTCAACAGTTTGCAGAGTTGATAATATTATATATCACTTATGCTTAGCTGCCAAAGAATAGGCTAGCAATAATTAACTGGACTACTTGCTGCTATCGATGTTTGGGCAAAGAAAAACCCCGGGTACATGACCCAGGGCTAATCTCATATTCGGCACCGTGCTACTTTCCCCACTGGGAGTATCATCGCCGCTGCTAGGCTTAACTTCCGTGTTCGGGATGGGAACGGGTGTTGCCCTAGCGCCATAGGCACCGAAGAAGAGCCACGCATACTCGTTTGAGTCATGAACCTTCTTCGGCATCTATAGTCTTAGAGTTATACTATTTTTCAAAACAGTATAACGTATCAGGTATTACGTATATTGGCAGTACTAAGATCAAATACATGATACATGATACATAATACGTTATACGTAATACTCTAAAAATAGCTGTATTAATTACTAATTAAGTTGGACATGAATAAAATTCAAAAGACGTCGACCTATTAGTACACCTCGGCTAAACACATTGCTGTGCGTACACCTAGTGCCTATCAAACAGGTGGTCTACCTGTGGTCTCAGACGAAACCTAGTTTTGTGGTGGGCTTCGTGCTTATATGCTTTCAGCACTTATCCCTTCCGAACATAGCTACCCGACAATGCCGCTGACGCGACAATCGGTACACCAGAGGTTCGTTCACTCCGGTCCTCTCGTACTAGGAGTGACTTCACTCAAGTTTCAACACCCACACCGGATATAATCCGAACTGTCTCACGACGTTCTAAACCCAGCTCGCGTACCACTTTAATCGGCGAACAGCCGAACCCTTGGGAGATGCTCCTCCCCCAGGATGTGATGAGCCGACATCGAGGTGCCAAACAGCGCCGTCTATGTGGACTATTGGGCGCTATAAGCCTGTTATCCCCGGGGTAACTTTTATCCGTTGAGCGCTGCCGATACCACAATCAAATATACCAAAAGGTATGTGTATACAGCGGATCACTAACTCCGACTTTCGTCCCTGTTCGGCTTGTAGGCCTCACAGTCAAGCTGGCTTCTGCGTTTGCACTATCATCTCGATTTCCATCCGAGACTAGCCAACCTTTGAACGCCTCCGTTACTCTTTAGGAGGCAACCGCCCCAGTTAAACTACCCACCAGACACTGTCTCTCAGCCAGAAGCTAAGAACGATCATTATCTAAATAAGTAATTACTAGTTTGTTGAAGTTAGGACATTTACTCCGTATGTGTTGCTATTTCTACATCAAAATGTCACTAACTTATGCTAGTAATCACTTGATCATTCTCACCTTGTGGCTGAGATTAGAACAAAGACACACTTAGGGTGGTATTTCACTGATGACTCCTCTCTGACTAGCGTCAGAGGATCATAGTCTCCCACCTATACTGCACAAAGCGTATCCCACTCCAATGCCAAGCTGTAGTAAAGCTCCACGGGGTCTTTTCGTCCTGGTGCGGGTAGCCGGCATCTTTACCGGCAATGCAAATTCGCCGAGTCCTTCGTTGAGACAGTATTCAAATCGTTGCGCCATTCGTGCGGGTCAGAACTTACCTGACAAGGAATTTCGCTACCTTAGGACGGTTATAGTTACCGCCGCCGTTTACTGGGGCTTCAGTTCAAGCCGTGAAGCCGTCCCCTTAACCTTCCAGCACTGGGCAGGCGTCAGCCCGTATACATCCACTTTCGTGTTAGCACGGACCTGTGTTTTTAGTAAACAGTCGCTTGAATTCTTTTACTGCGGCCCCTTGCGCCTCACCAGAGCGAGGCGCAGTATATAGGAGTTTGTATATAGTATTTAGGAGTTTTAACTTCCCGATATACAAAATACTAATCCCAAAATACTGCGTCCTCACGCTAGTGAGACGCAGGGGCAGGCCTTATCCCGAAGTTACGGCCGTTATTTTGCCGAGTTCCTTAACGAAGGTTCTCTCGTACACCTTGGTCTACTCGACCTGAGCACCTGTGTCGGTTTGCGGTACGGATAGATATATCTATTACATGCCGTGTCTTTTCTGGTCGGCTTGGGTCACGCGACTTGGCTGAAATCAGCCTCGCATTCGTGCTTCGACTCGCCAAAGGCGAATCTAGACACTTAGACAGTTATAGTCAAAAACTGCTCACGCTACCATGCCGCACAACACGACACAACAATATATCTAGTACGGGAATATTAACCCGTTGTCCATCGCCTACGCGCTACGCCTCGGCTTAGGACCGACTAACCCTGAGATGATTACCATGGCTCAGGAAACCTTGCTCTTTCGGTGTCGGGGATTCTCACCCCAATTATGGCTACTAATTCCAGCATTCTCACTTCCTTGCGCTCCAGCTGGCCTTCCGGCTCACCTTCAACGCTGCAAGGAACGCTCCTCTACCACTCCAGTATGAGACAAAACCTACGGTTTTTTCTCATCGCTCGCTTATGCTCGCTGCTCTTTTTACCTGAATTTGGTATTTCACTTCGAATTTATGCGAAAATTCTCCGTTCATACTTAAATTAGATCTAAAGACATTCATAAGCTTAGTCTCATACTAGAGTTCGCGATTTCGGTACCAAACTTAGCCCCGTTACATTTTCCGCGCAGAATCACAATCGATCAGTGAGCTGTTACGCACTCTTTAAATGAATGGCTGCTTCTAAGCCAACATCCTGATTGTCTATGCGACTCTACCTCGTTTCCCACTTAGTTTGGATTTAGGGACCTTAATCGGCGATCTGGGCTGTTTCCCTTTCGAGCGCGGAGCTTAGCCCCCGCGTTCTAACTGCTGTGATTCCACACCCGGTATTCGTAGTTTGACAGGGTTGGGTACGCTTGCGCGCCCCATACCCAATCAGAGCTCTACCTCCGGGTGCTAATAGCACAACGCTAGCCCTAAAGCTATTTCGAGGAGAACCAGCTATCTCCAGGTTCGATTAGCATTTCACCGCTATCCACAGGTCATCCAAGCACGTTGCATCGTACCCTGGTGCGGCCCTCCACGAACTGTTATGTCCGCTTCAGCCTGCCCATGGATAGGTCACCTGGTTTCGGGTCTAATTCGCAATACCATAAAACGGGCTGTTCGCCCTCGCTTTCACTACGGCTCCACCAAATGGCTTAACCAAGCATTGCAAATTAACTCGCTGGATCGTTCTACAAAAAGCACGCCGTCATCCCGATAAATCGGGACTCCGACTCCTTGTAGGCACACAGTTTCAGGTCTATTTCACTCCCCTTTCGGGGTTCTTTTCACCTTTCCCTCACGGTACTTGTTCACTATCGATCACACATCATATTTAGCCTTGGAAGGTGGACCTCCCAGATTCAGTCAGAGTTTCACGTGTTCCGACCTACTCGAGATAAAAAATATAAGGTTGCTAAACTTTCGGATACGAGGCTTTCACTCTCTTTGGCAGCCCTTTCCAGAGCCTTCTCCTAATTTAGCAATTTGTAACCTTACGCGCTGGTGACAGCCAGCTC
>SLRF01000002.1 GCA_007131065.1 Candidatus Saccharimonadota bacterium | reverse complement strand
ATTTAAGAGAATCAATGACACTCAGGAAGATAAGACTACAATAATTATCTCGCATCGATTCTCTACAGTTAGAAATGCCGATAAGATTTATGTAGTCGAGGATGGAGCGATTGTAGAGTCAGGCAGTCATGAGTGCTTAATAGAGAGAAAAGGTATTTATTATGAGTTATTTGAGACGCAGGCCGAAGGCTATCGATAAAGCTAGTACAGTTTGAATATTAGGGTCTACTAAATTAATAAAGGGAGAGAGATGAAATACCCAGATACAAGGAAAATCGATTTTAGCTATGACATTCATGGGTCGATCATAGAAGATCCATACCAGTGGCTAGAAGATGAAAAAAATCCTGAAGTAGTGTCGTGGGCCAAGAAGCAAAACACTATTTTAGACACATACATAAAAGATGCACCGGTCGATGAAGTTTACGATGAACTGGTTAAGGATCTAGATGTTTCAACCAGAAGTTTACCCTATAGAAGGGGAGATATGTATTTTTGGAACGAAAGAGATCCTGGTATGAACCACGCAGTAAAATACTGCGGAGATACACCTGCAGATAAGAATAAGAGAGTAGTGTTTGATCCTAACGTACTTAGTGATGATGGCTCGATATCACCTACGTTCTTTGCTATCTCATTACAAGGCGATAGGGCTGTATATGGTCTGCAAAAGTCTGGAGCGGAAAGGAGCGATATCTATATACGCGACCTTACTACAGGCGAGGATACGCACTTCTACTTTGGAAGAACCTTTTCTATGAGCTGGGATCTTGAAGGAACCGGATTTTACTATACTCGGAGTGACTACCTTAATCACGGTGGCGATATCAAGGACGAGACACATTACCAGCAAATATATTTCCACCGAATCGGAGAAGAAAGGAATGAAGACACACTACTCTTTGATGCGGTGGAGCAAGGCCTCCCGATAGATGCTGGTATAGGCGCGCATGACGATGATAAAGGTAGATTCGTCGCTGTAAATGCAAGTATAGGTTGGCACGAAACGCATGGGTTTCTCGTTGATACTGTGGCAAATACCATCTCAAAGATCAAAACTCCAAAAGATGCAAAGACTTACTTGAGAATTTTAGAAGATGGGTATATCTACGCAACAACCAATCATAACGCTAATAACAAAAAGGTGCTGCGATGCAGGATAGAAGATGCTAGCAAGCCATTTAAAGACTGGGAAGAGTATATAGCCGAAAAGCCTGGCCATCTACTTGAAGGATGGGGAGTGAGTAAAAGTCGGATTATAGCGAATTACTTCCACAAAGTTACTTCGAAACCAATCCTTCTTGACAGAAAGACAGGTAAAAGTATTAAAGAATTGGATATTCCTGAGATAGCTAGTTTTTCTGCCCTGAGTTGTAGCCGGTACCATGAGGAGTTTTTCTACGCTTTCGCTACTTTCTTCTCCAGTAGTACGCATTATCGTTTTGACCCAGATGCGGAACAGTCACAATTACTCTGGGAGAGTCCGCTATCTATAGATACAGATAGTTATTCCGCTGTTCAGGAGTGGTATACGTCAAAAGACGGGACAAAGGTGCCGATGTTTATCGTTGAGCCGAAAAACGCGCAACGGAACGGTGATAATCCTGTACTCCTGACCGCTTACGGCGGGTATGGATATAGCCGTAGGCCCGGCTATATCGGTGGCAATAAGCCATGGATTAAACGTAATGGCATATACGCACTTGCAAATATCCGTGGAGGTGGCGAATTCGGTGAAGACTGGCATAAAGCCGGGGTGCTTGAACGTAAACAGAACTGCTTTGACGACCTAGCTGCTGCAGCAGAGCATCTCATATCTACGAAGCGCACTAATCCCAAACGCTTAGGAATACGAGGTGGTAGTAACGGCGGATTATTAGTTGCAGCCACCATGTTGCAACGACCGGAGCTTTTTGGTGCAGTACTGTGTGAGGTGCCAGTTCTAGATATGTATCGATATCATAAATTCTTACTTGCTTATCGCTGGACACATGAATGGGGGAACCCAGAAAAGAGCGATGAGTTCGCTTGGCTAGAGAAATATAGCCCATATCACAATATAGAGTCACGTAAGTACCCGCCAGTATTACTTACGGCCGGTATCAACGACTCAAGAGTGCACCCGATGAATGCGTGGAAGATGGGCGCTAAGCTACAGGCTGCCAATCCGGATAACATCACGTTAATTAAGACTGATATGGGTGCCGGGCATGGAAGCGGAAAGGGTTTTTATAAGGCAGTGAGAGACCAGGCTGAATCACTGGCATTTCTTATCAAGACTACTATGTAGCAGGCAATTGATTGAAATAGTTATCAAACTTAGCGATAATGTGGATGGCTATAGGGGTGTAGCTCCCCGTCATTCGACCCCAGTTATACAACAGGGCGAGACAGGGCACAGCTGCTAGTAAAAGCGTCGGTCTCCAACCCGTACCTTGCAAGGTACGGGCGATCCCTGCCACTATATCTACATGTGGTATGTCTACGTCTTAACTGGCAATAAAGAAAATTGGCATTACTACGGATTTACCAAGGATCTTCAAAAGCGTCTTGCTGATCATAGATCCGGCAACGTAAAATCGACTAGGAATTATTTGCCCCTCACATTGCAATATTATGAAGCTTATAAATCCGAACAATTAGCCAGAGACCGAGAAAGTACGTTAAAATCAAGTAGGTCAGCAACTAAAGCATTGCTCGACAGGATAAAATCATAGGGGTGTAGCTCAGCTGGCTAGAGCGTCGGTCTCCAAAACCGAAGGTCGCGGGTTCGATCCCTGCCACCCCTGCCACGAACTACTCGCTCCGCTCGAGTTCATGGCAACGCCATGAATTTAAGTATTGCGAGTAGTGAGTGCCGTATACCGGAGTGGAAGCGACTGGTATATGGCATTGCTCAAACACACCGGAGCGGTCGGGATCGAAGCCGAAAGTCCGAAGGACGGGTTCGAAGACGAGGAGCTCTCGCACCCGTGCCTTGCAAGGCACGGGGAGCACTGGCGAGGCACATCTAAGATATCACTGCATAAGAGATAAT
>SLRF01000035.1 GCA_007131065.1 Candidatus Saccharimonadota bacterium | reverse complement strand
TCCGGTATACGGCACTCACTACTTGCAATACGTAAACTCATGGCGTTGCCATGAACTCGAGCGGCGCGAGTAGTTCGTGGCTGGCGCGGTAGGACTCGAACCTACAATCCCTTGGACCAGAACCAAGTGCCTTACCAATTTGGCCACGCGCCAACGTGCAACTACATTATGATTTTAATACATGTGCGGGATTCTAGGAAACCTAGACCTCCCGATAATTTTTCTGACGAAAAATTTCGTCCGGCCCGCCTCGCGGTCTTCGCCTTGGCTGGCGCCAAACTCAGACATCGCTCCGGCATTACGAGCCTACAAAAGTAAAACTGTTTACTTTTGCTTAACGGCTCTCACCCTTGGACCAAACCAAGTGCCTATGCCTTTTTGGCCACGCGCCAACGTCGAAGCTCTACTTCAACTTCCGTAACAACTAATAATTATAAGATAATATTAATCGTTACTCCAGAATCAGCAGGCTTCTCCTTTAAAACATTAAACACCATAAGATGTTTAATGTTTTTTTGCTTCGAAAGGAACAGGGTTATTGTAGCAAACCTCTACAGTAACTTCATAAAAACGATTGCTTTTATGGCTTTGGGATCGATATAGCCGTAATCTCGGCTGTCTGTACTTGCTTCAGAGTTGTCACCTTCAACCCATATACCCTCATCATCTATCCGCTTGATGCGTTTGATGGATACCGGTGAGCGGTCGATGACCGACACATGACCGGGTTTGGGTTTAATCAGCTTCGAGCCAAGTAATACTGAATCAGGCTTAAGGGTCGGACTCATGGAATCTCCCTCGACCCGGTAGAGCTGGAGCCAGGGGAGCTTAAACATTACTTACTACTTATTACTTATTTGTGAAACTATTTTTTAGTCTCGGCGAAAATGTCAGCTACTTCGTCTATGAGGTCGAGTAACTTCTGCCCTTCTGCTGGATCAGTAGACTTTTTACAGTCCCCAGCACACTTAGTAGCCCGCCATATCAAATCGTGTAGCTGTGGGTGGTCTTCGACGTGTTCAGGTTTGAAATAGTCGGTCCATAGTACCCATAAGTGCTCTTTGACTAGCTGGGCACGATGCTCCTTGATAATTATGCAACGTTGCTTGAATTCATCATCTTCTGAATCCTGGTACTTTTCCTGTATAGCCTTGACCGATTCGGCCTCTATGCGCGCCTGGTCTGGGTTGTATACTCCACACATCAAATCGCAATGAGCGCTTACCGGCGTGGCGATCTTTCTTAATAACTGCTTCATCTCACCTCCTATTTATATTCGGTATCTACCCAAAGTATAACACTTAAGCCAAGTCGGAGGGGTTGTGATTTCTCAGTGTTTCATTGGCTTGATACATATATTCCAGCGGAAATGCGAACGCACGACCAGCCAGGCGCTCTACAGTGCGTGAATTGGTGCCGTCTATACCATCTCTTTCTACGTACTCAAACAGCTTATTCAAAGCCGAAAACTGTACACTTTCGATTGCTGCCCCTATCTCTCCTGGGTGTATCTCTTTGTATTCACTTCTAAGATCATCCTCAAGCGCATGCATTGCTATAGCTGAACCGTACGCAGTCCACTGCAAAGAATTCAGATAAATACCTTCTTGTTGTGCTACTCCAAGTATCTGCCCCCTTGCATCACTTTCGCCAAAAACATCCAGTCTCTCTTCTATTCTCTTTTTTGCCACTTCATGGAACCAGCCTTCAAAGCTAGCCAGTTCTAACCCCCGCAGAGATGAGCCCTGCCTCATCATCATTAAGTAAAGTGTCTCGTCTCTTCCATACCAGCGCATAGCTATCTCGGTGAGATCTTCTTGCTCCTTGGGTCCCATTGGCTTCACGGCTTCAAAGAGTGGTCTCGCGAAATAAAACAGATAGCTCTGTAGTTGTGCTTCTCGCTGAATCGGACCCATCTTCTCATAACGCGATTCGATCGAGGTTAAGACAGGGTTCAAGACATCATCCCCACGGAGGTATTGCGGAGAATCGGCATTCTCTAGGCCACTTTTAACATAATTCCTGTTCCTAAATAAGTTTCCTCTCATTTCAGTATGGAATTGCGCAATATCCGCCTCGCTAATACCTGGACGCCCTACACGTTCTCGGTCAGTCATATATATCTCTTCTCTAAGTTCTTGCTCTTTAGTATATTATACAATAATATATCTACAAATCAATCTTTAGGCTTGTTAGAGCTTTTATCTTCACGCCATTTCGCGATTTCACCATGATGTCCACTTAACAATACATCGGGAACTTTCATGCCACGAAATTCTTCTGGTCGTGTATAATGTGGATGCTCAAGTGTTTCGCCGTCTGAAAACGATTCGTCAAGTGCTGAGCGCTCACCTCCCAGTACGCCCGGGATGAGTCGGACTGCCGCATCTACCACTACCATTGCCGGCAACTCCCCACCAGTCAATACATAATCTCCGATAGAGATCTGTCGATCTACAAATTCACGAATTCGTTCGTCGAAACCTTCATAGTGTCCGCACACCAATACTATGTGTTGTTTCTGGGACAGCTCTAGCGCCACTGACTGCTTGAACCTATCACCAGTAGGGCAAAGCAGGACTACCTCTCCATCTCCATAAGTCTTTTTCGCATGTTCAACAGCATCCACTACTGGCTCAGGGCGTAATACCATACCGTCCCCGCCACCATAAGGCGTATCATCCACTTGCTTACGCGGACCGAGACCGAACTCTCTTAAATCAACTAAATTAATCTCTAGCAGACCTTTGTCTTGGGCTTTTTTGAGCATGCTCATATCGAACGGTCCCTGAAACATGTCCGGAAATAAGGTGATTATACTGACCTTCATCTTGTTAAGACTCTTTAAGGCTATTAGACTTCGAGGTCGTCTGTGAGATCGGCTAACTCTTTCCGATTGCGGCTTACTACGTCGTTCTCCGCGTCGCTCTCTTCTGAATGATCTGGCTCCACTGGAGTCTCCTCAGGAGTTTCACTCTCAACAACTGCCTCTTCAGCTACTTCTTCTGTGTCACTCTCTTCTACTTTGCCTTCTGGCTTAACATCATCATCACTAACTGCCTGAGCTGGATCACCGGAATCGACGATTTTTAAGTTGTAACGCGCATCATTCTTCACGCTCAAAGCTCGCAATAATGTACGAATGCTTTTGGCAGTACTTCCCGCGCGACCTATAACTCTACCTAAATCCTCGGGTGCTACATGTAGTTGTAATAGTACACCTCTTTCATCGATGGTTCTTTCCACCTCTACCGCGTCGGCATTGTCCACCAACGTCTTTGCTATATATTCGACAAACTGTTGATCGATAGTATCTGACATACCCGAAATCTCCTGATTATTTATCACTTATTCCATAATACCATAATAAAGAGGACCGGCTAAAAGCGGTCCTCGTAGTTTTTTTGACTTAACTCAGAGATTTACTCTTCTTCTTCGGAAGGCTTTTTATCCTTCTCGTCCTCTTTCTTTTCCTTCTGCCCTTCTTCAGATTCGTCCTTGTCCGCCTCTGCATCAGTAGCTACTGCCGGCGCTTCCTCTGATTTCTTCTCTTCCGGCTCTTCCTTTGGCTTTTCTGCCTTTACTACAAGATTTTTCTTCGCCCACTCAGGTAATTTGATGCCTTTGTGTCCATCAAGCATTTTGACTACTCGGCTCGATGGCTGAGCGCCCTTGTCTAGATATTCCTGGGTCAGCTTCTCATCGATAACCAGCTCCTTACTGTAAGGATTGTAATGGCCCAACTGTGCAATAAATTTCCCTGTAGCAGCACGTCGAGAGTCGGCAGCTACTACACGGTAGTTTGCGAGCTTCTTTCGTCCTGTTCTGGCTAATCGAATCGTTAACATTGTATCCCTTCTTTAAGAATCAAAAACCGCCCTTATTCTGAGAGCGGAAATTAGAAATATTTATAATTTCTTATCACAACCTGCTCCATTGTATCCATAGGGGCCAGCGGTGTCAATTATCCCGCAGATTCCATATTTTGTAAAGCATTATCAGCGGCCTGTTGCTGGGCTATCTGCTTGCTAGAACCACTGCCTTTACCTCTGATATCTCCGGCCACCAACACTCCAACTGTGAATCGTTTGTCATGGTCGGGACCGGACTCACTCAACACCTCGTACTCGGGAGTCTCGCCTTCTTGCTCTTGGATTAGCTCCTGATATTTAGTCTTGCTGTCTTGCCACGAACCTTCCTCTAATATCATCGGCAGTGTAGATATGATGTTCTCACTTATAAACTTCTGAGCCGGCTCATAGCCTTGATCCAGATATATGGCTCCGATAATAGCCTCCATGGTATTGGCCAGTATTTGCCGACGTGCGCGCTGACTGCCTTTGCGCTCCCCTCGACTTAATCGTAGCCACTCTTCTATGCCAAGCGATTGCGCCACACTACTAAGCGATTCCGTTTTCACCAATGCACTCCGCCAATTAGTGAGTACACCCTCCGGTTCGCTATAGGTCCGATACAAATACTCCGTCACCACCAGTTCGAGCACCGCGTCACCCAAGAACTCCATGCGCTCGTTGTGCTGTAGGTGACTTCTGCCTTTTTCGTTTAGATATGAACGATGCGTCAACGCCGTCTCATAAAGAGCCGTGTCTTCGATGTCTATGCCGATTACCTTAGATAGTTCTTTAATATCTCGCATGTCGAATCTTCTTCAGTGCTATTAGAATCAGTTTTCCGATATCATCATACTCGATTTTGTCCAAAGCTTCATTGGCCGGAAACCAAGCTACGTCTTTAATGCCTTCGCTTTCTTCCGGCACGTAATCATCGGTATTTTTATACGCATGTATTAAAAATACATGCATAGTCATCAAGATCAGATTGTCAGCTTTACGGTATCGAAAATCGATCTTCCCAAGTCGCTCCAATATCTTCAGACTTCCCAGGCCGGTCTCTTCCTCTATCTCCCTTACCGCCGTCTCCTCCAGGCTTTCGCCTTCTTCTACGTGGCCTTTTGGTATAGTCCAGCGGTCTTTCGCATCTTGAATCATCAATATCTCTATACCTTTGTCGGTCCTACGAAAAACTACACCTCCAGCGGTCTCTTCCGCAATAGCTCGCTTTATGCGCTGCCTTATGCGCTTAAACTTCCCTCGTTTGCGCTGATTAGCTCGTCCGTGGTGCTGTTTTTTCTGTTGGTTAGAATTACTTTTCTGATTCTGGTTCTTCGTCTGCTTCTGGTTCTGATTCTGATTTTTCTTCGATGTGCTCACGATATACCGTTCCCAATACTCCGTTAATAAATTTTGATGAATTGTCCCCGCCGAAACGTTTTCCTAGTTCTACTGCCTCATTGATGACGACTTTCGGCGGCGTTTCTTTCGCTATGACCAGTTCGTAAATAGCCATACGAAGAATCGTCCTGTCGATTCGGGCTATCTGGTCGATTGGCCATTCCGGCGCTGCCGGCTCTAAGATAGAGTCGATTTTCTCGACTGAATCAAGCACTTTGCTAGTTATGTTAAGTACGAATTTCGAATCTCCGATAACTCCCTCGTATTGCGCGAGATTACGCTCTGTAATCTGCTCTATATCCGTCGGCTTATCCTCGCGAAAGTCGAATTCGTATAAACTCTGTAGAGCGACAATTCTTCCTAAGTGTCTATTCGAAGCCATTAACGACCAGCCTTCGTGACGAGAGAAAGTAACGACCTATACGATACAAATTTGGATATATCTTCGTAGGCTTTTCGTTCTTTGAGTTTGTTCATTTTAAAAGTACCTTACCCCATTAATCAGTCGTTATGACTGCTTTTTACCAAGCTTCACCTTTACTGGCGAACGCTTATTCACTCGCTCTGCGAGATCACGCACCAAGTGCGATCGATGCAAACCCTGCTTGCGGGGGCTGCGGCGTTTTTTCGGCATACCCATAGCCGGCTCCTTCTTAATTTAAGATTAATTCTTAATCTCAAGTATAGCGAAGATAGATTGAACAAACAACCACTATTCTTGACATATATGTAATAAAATAGTATAATATTAAAGAGTAATTAAGCACTGATAAGGAGTGGGCATGAGTTTTGAAAGACTACGGGGAAATATGAATGTCAAAGTAGCCGCTATGGCGGGAGCCTGTGCTATGACCTTAGTAGGTTGCGAAAGAGTAAATTGCGAAGACACTACTACACACACTGTGGCCCCTGGAGAGACCGCCTGGAATATAGTCGACCAATACGGCGAGCTAGATAACGGACAGCTGAACAAACAAGCCTATATGTATGAGGTTGACCAGACTAACCCTCATATAGACAAAATGGGCGAAATCCAGCCCGGTCAAACCATAAACATACCTACCGACTGTTCATAGAAATTAGTTCCGGATTACGAAGTTTACCAGCTTCCCTGGGACTACTATGGTCTTGACCAGCTCCCCTTCGTCTAAATAGCGAGCTATTTTATCGCTATTTTTAGCAGCCTTTTTCAGTTCCTCATCACTTATATCGGCAGCGACTACTATCTGATCCCTTAGCTTGCCATTGACCTGTAATATGATAGTCGCGAGGTCTTCCTGAAGGTATTGCTCGTCCCACTTAGGCCAAGCATGGATATGGATACTCTCTTCATGCCCCAGTTCCGACCATAGCTCTTCTGCTATGTGCGGCGCGAACGGGGCTAGCAGCAGTAGCAAAGACTCTATGGCATCTCTCCAAGCGGAACTGTTTCTCTCTAGAGGAAACTCTTCCTTTGTCTTGTAGAGATTATTGGTAAGCTCCATTAGCGATGCTATGGCTGTATTGAAACTTAGTCTATCTAGATCATGAGTGGTCTTGCGGATAGCGCTATGCAGATGTGAATTCAAAGCCATCTCGTGTTCACCCGTATTATCCGACTCTACCGATTCTGGGCTATCAATAAATTCATAAGTCAAGTTCCATACCCGGTTCAGGAAGCGGTAAGTTCCGACTATGCCGTTGGGATCCCAAGCCGCATCCAGTTCATAAGGAGCTATAAAGAGCTCGTACAGTCGCAATGAATCCGCTCCATAACCGGCATCAATTAGCTCTAACGGGTCGATGACATTGCCTTTACTCTTGCTCATCTTGGATCCATCCGAGGCATTGATATAGCCATTAAAGACCAGTCGTTTTACGGGCTCTTTATGCTCTACCAGCCCTTCATCAGCAAAAAAGTGCATCCAAAAACGAGAATAGAGTAGGTGAGATACAGCGTGATCACCGCCACAATAGTAATCGACAGGCATCCAATAGTTAGCTTTTCTCGGATCCCAGGCTACCTTGGAATTATGCGCGTCAGTGTAGCGCAGGTAGTACCAACTCGAGCAAGCGTATCCATCCATAGTATCGGTCTCACGCTCACCCGGACCACCACACTCAGGACAAGTAGTCTTTACCCACTCATCCAACTCAGCCAAGACGCTCTTGCTACCTCCTGTAGGAGTGAAGTTTTCCACTTCGGGCAATACTACTGGTAGATCGCTTTGGGGTACTGCTACCGGACCACAACTACCACAATGAATTATAGGGATAGGCGTTCCCCAATATCTCTGTCGGGAGATTAACCAATCGCGCATCTTATACTGGATGCTTGAATCGCCGAGTTCCTGCTTCCTAAGATCAGCGATGATTTTATCGACTGCTTCTTTAGAATCCATGCCGTTAATCCCGGGTGAATTCACAATTTTGCCGGTGCCGGTATATGGCAGTTCGCCACCTTCTACTACCCGGCGCATCGGCAGTTTGAACTCTTTGGCAAACTCATAATCTCGTACGTCGTGGGCCGGAACCGCCATAATCGCTCCAGTTCCATAGCTCATCAACACAAAGTCCGCCACCCATATCGGAATTTTCTCGTCACTTACCGGATTCACAGCATACGCACCGGTAAATACTCCGGTTTTATCGCGTTCCTGGCTGACTCTCTCTACATCGCTTTTAGCAAGTACTCTCTTCTTATAGTCAGCTACGGAATCCCTGCGGTCATGCACTGCTATATCATCTACTAGTGGATGCTCCGGTGCTAGCACCATATAGGTTGCACCGTGCAAAGTGTCCGGACGAGTGGTAAAGACTTCTATATGTTCATCACTTCCACTGAGGGGAAATTTCACCAAAGCCCCTTCGCTGCGCCCAATCCAGTTTCGTTGCATGGACTTTATTCTCTCCGGCCAATCAAGCTCATCTATGCCGTCTAGCAGTTCGTCAGCATACTCAGTAATTTTAAAAAACCACTGCATAAGACGCTTTTTCTCAGCAGGTGTGTCTTCATGTCGCCAGCAGCATCCATTCTCTACTTGTTCGTTAGCAAGCACAGTCTTGCACTCTGGACACCACCACTGCAGACTCTCGTCCTGATAGGCTAAGCCCTTCTCATGCAGCTTAGTGAATATCCACTGCGTCCAGCGATAGTACTCCGGGTCGGTAGTATTAATCTCGCGAGACCAGTCATAACTCATACCCAGTCGCATCAACTGCGACTTAAAGCTCTTGATATTCTCGTCTGTACTTTCCTTCGGCGGAGTACCGGTTTTAATAGCATAATTCTCCGCAGGCAGACCGAAAGCGTCCCAACCGATGGTAGATAGTACGTTCTCACCTCGCTGCCTGTGGTACCTAGCCAAAGTATCGGTAATAGAGTAGTTGCGTACATGCCCTACATGCAATCCCGCACCGCTGGGATATGGAAACATCGCAGTTATATATGACTTACGTGCGGACGCATCCTCTTCTACTTCATAAAGCTTGGTCTTCGACCAGACGTCCTGCCACTTCGCTTCGATAGTCTTTGGGTCGTAATGTCTCATAGTAGTTGATTATATCAGTCGACCCTAGTATCTACGACTCCGCCACTAGCCCGCGTCCGATAGCCATGCCTCCCAAGGCTTGGGTGTAACTAGCCGATGAAGTCTCTATAGCACTCCTGGATTCCTCATCATCAAATGCCAACTGGTCGTGTATAGCAATAGCACGAGCCACTTGTTGCAGTGGTTTATCGGCAAGTCTACGCACTATGCTCCTGTACTCCCGTCTCTGTCTAGCCTTTTCGAGCTTGAAATCTTCGTTGGGGTCACGCATGAAGAGAGTTGGCTGGCTTTCTCTGTCTGCGCCCATAGTCTCTACCCAATTCTCTCTATACGATTCCATACGTTTTTTGGCCGCAGCAACTCCGATACGCTTATCTTGTATTTCAGCTATTTCTCTACCTAGCCATTCTTCACAGTAAGAAAACAATCCAGCCGACTCTTCCTCAGATAAATCATTAAGGTCACGTTCGTCGAAATATTCGAACAGGCAATATTGCACAAGCTCCGGATAAGTTTTGGCAAGTTCTACCGCGGTCGAGTAGCGTAATGCTCCTAGCATGACTTGCTCTCGAGCCGACTCAGGTAAACGCGAGAAGTGTAGGGCATTGCGCAAAAGATCTTTCGAGAAACGACCGTCGGCCTCGGTGACAAATTCTGCTTGGTTGCTCCATGCACCGATCTCCAGCCCATAAAGATAAGTCTCCACTATACACATAGCCTGGCGCTCACGAGGCACCTGATGGTGTATGTTCTCTTCCAGTTGCAATGCGATTATACGGCTCGGAGTAGGTGCTTCTACAATCTTGCAGTGTATGACCGCCTCATCCGGATCGGTCTCATACCCAGCATCCAACGCCCGCTTCGCTCTATTAGCCTCATTCTCCATAATGCCAAGGGTTCGGGAGTGCCCGGCAATCACTAAATAATAATACCCATCCTGTGCTACGGGTAGTTGCGATACATCATAGTCAGCTCCCCATATACGATTAACGAAATCGACATATTCCTCCAGCGCATCGACCGGCATCCTGGCTACGTCGAGCTGGTTGATTAAACCGTTACGCTCTATGGAATCTCCTAGATTCTGTGATTCGGGATTCGCTTCCGATCGTGTCTGCGTAAGCATTATCAAATCGCCCAAACGAACCGGTCTTATAAGTTTTTCTCCGTATGTCCGGGGTCGATACTCTTCTGGGATTTCATCTCGGTCAATAGCTTCGAGCGGTGAACTATCAGATACATAGCTATCTATACTCCTGATTTTTTCATCGGCATGTAGCTCGTGACCCATACTCCTCCAGTTGCGACTTTTTTGTTTCCCACCTAAGCCTTACGGTTAGTATAGGAAAATCGCATTTACGAGTAAAGGCTATGAGTAGATTATTATAGCGTTGTAGTTGCTGTACTCTAGTAATTTGCTCATGCTCACGACCTTGTTCGCATCATCAGCATGGGTCTGGGGGTCATGCACCGTTACTTTTGTAGCATCTTCAGATATTCCGGTGACTACTACCAGATGATTGTCGCCATTATTTCCGAATTTTGGTTTCACGCTTAATATCACAGGAACATCTTCATGCAGATGTTGCTCCAGTGTCATCACGAATTCACGCATGACCTGACCTGCGTATAGATCCATCTCATGCGATGAATCCAAGCGACTTTGATTACGCATGATTTTTATATCATTGTCCCGAATAAACCACGACCGCACTACCGCTGGGTGTTTGTAGTATCTAGCTACATCGGCAAGTTTGGCATGCACCCATCCGACACCATCACTGTATCCGTCTATCTTAAAACCGTAAGAGCTAACCGCATCCAATCCCGGATGACTCGGAATAGCCTTCCTACTCCACCAATACGCCAGAACCATGTAAACGGATACGATGCCACAAAAACGATCCTGCCATTCGGGATCTTTTACTTCATCTATTTGAGATATAAACGGCACACTGTTGCCCGGACCTATGAACTGACTCACGAAAACTGCTCCTTTTTCTTATCAAGCCACTGGGTTGTCTGGCGCACTAAGTATATCTCATCGTCAGAATTATTGAGCAACGGTTTTATAGCTTCTTCCGCAAACACCCCGTTCTGCGAACCTTTCACCAGAACTACGTCACCAGGCTGGAGTCGGGAAAGCATGAACTCTCCTGCTTCATACGGCGTATTGCACTCTAATATATCCATATCCGGTACTCCTGCCTCCAATGCCGCCGGCACCAAATACTTGTTCGCCGCGTAGCCAATGGTGGCGAGTATATCTATATCTGAGCAGTGACTGCCTACCAGCTTATGTCCATCGGCCTCATAATCTCCCAACTCGTTCATACTGCCTAATATCGCTAGCTTTCTACCCTCGAACTGACTCAAAGAGTCGACGGCGGCTACTGTCGCGAAGGGGCTGGCATTGTATGAATCGTCGATTATCATGGTATCTTTTTTGCCACGCAATAAATGCATCCGGCCATTGGGTTGCTTCCAGCGCGGAAGAGTAGCTACGGCACTACTTAAATCGAGCTTCAACTCTTTTGCAACTGCCAGGGCCGCCGCAAAACTATAAACGGTCTGCTTAGCGACTACCGGGAAGATCGCATCATACATCTCGTCTCCTGCATGAAACGAACCCTTCCACGCGCTTTCCCCGTCGAACTCCTCTAACTCCACTCGGTAGTGTGCCTGACCCAAACCATACCCACGAGCCTCTGGACTCTTCTCGCCCTTCTTGCGCAGTCGTGGGTCGTCATAATTATAAAGTGATCGTTTGCTGTTTTTAGCTAGTAACCACTTCTCTTCCAGTATAGAATCTACATCCTTGAATTCCTCTAGGTGCACCTT
Organism: Candidatus Saccharimonadota bacterium; assembly: GCA_007131065.1. Classification (GTDB taxonomy): domain Bacteria; phylum Patescibacteriota; class Saccharimonadia; order QS-5-54-17; family QS-5-54-17; genus SLRF01. The sequence goes on along the minus strand of SLRF01000035.1, from coordinate 195 downwards.
TGCCACCGCAGTAACTATTCCGATATCCGGCTTGATGTATTTTATAAACCGCTCTATATCTCCTGGCCGATCTGCTCCCATCTCCAGCACCACTACGTCATAAGGATACTGCGGTGCAGCTATCTGCTTTCGCATAGCCTTAAAAATCTTAGCCCACTCTACAGGGGATGATGTATTGGCCGGAGCCTCTAGCTC
>SLRF01000006.1 GCA_007131065.1 Candidatus Saccharimonadota bacterium | reverse complement strand
CCGGAATGAACTACGCCGTAACCTCCGGTCTCGGGGTCGTATAACAGCAGTGGCACGCAGTCGGCAACGGTAATTCCCAGTAACCATCCCGGTTCGTCCGATATAAGCGCATCAGCAGTATCGGCATGATACTCGCCACGTACTACGTGTGTGATGTCGGTATGTTTTTGCTGAGGCGTAGCTAGCTTTGATATGTCGAAGCCTATTTCAGTAACGAGTTCGCGACGGTTGTCTTGCGCTGTGCCGGGATCACCCTGGTCTTTGGACATGTTGTTTTCACCGGGCAGGTCTTGTTCGCGCATACTCATAGCAGCAACGATTTCCGTGAATGTCTCGAAGATACCTGGCGTGAGTAGCTTCATATTGTCTTAACTATACCACTTCTCAGGATACAGGGTATAGGATTACGCTTTGCTTAGGGTCTAGTCAGGTTATAGGTTTTAGTTGTTAGGCGTTAGTAAATCCATTAACTAAATACTTATTGGTTCATCTATAACCTAAGAGCTAACACCTTTCAGAATGGAACTATTCGTACTTAAGGGCTTGGATAGGGCGTTTGCGAGCTGCTTTGATAGCAGGTGCTAGACCGAATACGACACCTACAATACCCGATACACCTAGCGCTAGGAGGAAGGCCATAGGCGTAAATACCGATACTATATCGGCCTGGGCTTCGATAATCTGAGTGAGACCGATGGCGGCAGCCACTCCTAGTAGGCCGCCGATTATGCTTAAGACCACCGCTTCTATAAGGAACTGCATCATGATATGCATACGGGTGGCGCCTACAGCTTTTCGTATGCCGATTTCCCGGGTTCTTTCTGTTACAGAAACCAACATGATATTTGCCACTCCGATTCCGCCTACCAGTAGGGATATAGCGGCTATCGCACCGATGAAGTTAGTGAGCATTCCTAGGATGTCGTCGAAAGTCGCCAGCATATCGTCCTGGGTAAGTACGGTAAAATCTTCCTCTCCGCCGTGATTTTCCAGTAGTAGTGCATGGATTTCATCAGCTACGCCCTCTACTTCTAGGCTAGGATCTGCCTGTATATTTATTTCGTTGATGTTTACGTTCCCGATGAAGTCGTTAGCCGTATCGAACGGTATCTGCACGCTGTTGTGTAGACTGCCTTCAGTGGTGAAGGCAGAGGCGGACTCATCGGTATCTAGCACGCCGATGACCTGGAAGGTTTCTCCCCGGATCACTACTTCCTGGCCTATAGGGCTAGTATTAGGGAATAAGGTCTCAGCTACAGCTCCGCCCAGTACGGCTTCATATGCCGGCTCTTCACTAGTAAGATCTGAGGATTCAAAGTATGTGCCCTCTCGCATGGGCTGATCAAGTACATCGAGCACTTCAGAAGTAGTGGCTATAAGTACTGCGCCGGGAGCTTGATTGTCCCCGGAGCTGGGTACGCCGGATAGAATAGCCAGCGGTGCTACGGAATCTACGGACTCAAGGTTCTGTATGGCTTCGACGTCTTCGTTCGTCAGGGTGGAGGCTCCGAAACCGGCCATCGGATTAAAGCCGGACTGTTCGCCGTCTTCATCTACTACTATGGATTGTCCCGGTGTTACGTTTATCAAGTGCGAACCGAGGTCGGTGATGCTGTCTGAAACTTCTCGTTTTACACCTTCACCTACGGCTATAACCGTAATAACGGAGGCTACCCCGATAATTATACCCAACATGGTCAGGAATGAGCGTAGTTTACTTTGAGCTAGACTGGATAATGCCATTCGTAGGTTTTTGAGTATCATCCCTGCCTCCTGCTCGACTGTATATGGCCGTCTTTTATACGGATAATGCGGTTAGCATATTTTGCGACGTTGCTGTCGTGAGTGATTACGATGATAGTATTACCCTTTGTATTGAGTTTCTTGAGTATTTTCATAATTAAGTCGCCAGTCTTGCTATCTAGGTTTCCGGTAGGTTCATCGGCCAGTATTAGTTTGGGCCTGTTGGCCAGGGCTCTAGCTATAGCGACTCTTTGCATCTGTCCCCCGGAAAGTTGGTTAGGACGATTTCTGGCACGGTCTTCCAGGCCTACCATTTTAAGTAGATTGCGGGACTGGAAGCGACGGTTCTTTTTGTTAACCCGGTCATAGATCATAGGTAGCTCTACGTTCCCTCGGGCACTTAGGCGGGGGAGGAGGTTGAAGTTTTGGAATATAAATCCAATCTCCTCGCGGCGTCTACGGGAGCGCTCGCGCTCAGTAAGCTTAGATACATCCTCATCGTCTAGATAGTAGGTGCCACTATCAGGGGTGTCTAGCAGTCCCAGGATATTCATGAGTGTAGTTTTGCCGGATCCTGATGCGCCGATTATGGCCACGAATTCGCCCTTTTCTATCTCTAGGCTGATGTCTTCGAGCACTGAAGTCTTATTGTTCCCTTTGCCGTAGGACTTATAGATTGTGTTCAATTTGATTGTCGGCATTGGCCTAAGTATACATAATGTATAAATATTTATTCAACTTGTAATATATAGAAGGATGTAGTATGTTCGGGGCATGTTAAAAGAATGAAAAATAAAAATGGCTGCTATTAGTTACGAACCAGCACCAATCGAGATAGACCAATACAAAGACAAGCAAGGTACAATACCGACCGCGGAAGCGCGGTCTTTTTTATTGCGCGATCTAGACGTGAATTTAGCGGTAAGAAACAGCCGGGAGGTCGTGGAGTTGCCAGATGAGGTGTCTAGAGATCTAGACGAGCTATTCTGCTTCATAGAAGAGAGCCGTCTTGATGAAATGGAGGAGAATGCGCACAGGTATTTGAGGAAGCAACACATGAAGAAAAGTGTCGGCCTGGTGGCCGTAGCGGGCGAGACAGGAGATTGGGAGCAATTGCCGGTATCCGGAAGGCTGGACAGTGCGGTGCTGGTAGCGGCGGTGAGCTCTTTGGCGCTAGAGCGGTTTAAAACAGTAGAGTGCAAGCATATACACAACCTAAATGAAGTCGATGTTAGTTATGGACTGTCGGAAGAGCCAATCGAGAGAAGCCGCGGCTTAATGAGGGTGGTTGCTTCAGCAATTGAGGATATAGACATACACGGATTAACGTTATCGCAATCAGAGGCGGCCAAAGCGTTAGGTGTATCTACTAAGAGCAATCGACGCGCGCTGTATG
>SLRF01000049.1 GCA_007131065.1 Candidatus Saccharimonadota bacterium | reverse complement strand
CGAACAGGTCAACATTATACTTGATGAAGAATCTGATTTGCAGAAAAGCCGATAGACTTCTATAATTTCTAATTGCAAGATCACTGGATAGCTACCCCGCACCTGAAATCACTATGCTAAAATCGCTGTATGCATTACGTATATCTGTTAAGGAGCAAGAAAAACGGGAGTTTCTATATCGGCTCAACGGCAGATTTGCAGAAGCGATTTAAGCAACACAACCAAGGCCACAGTTCCGCGACTAAGACTGGAACACCTTGGCAACTTGTGTATTACGAAGCATTTTTAACGAAAGCTTTGGCTCAGGAACGTGAACGTAAGCTCAAGCGATACGGTCGCGGTCTAGTGGAGCTGAAGAAAAGAGTAGGCTTTCGTTAAGTGATTTCAGGTGCGGGGAGGAAAGTCCGGACAGCGCATGGGCAGGACGGTTGCTAACGGCAACCGGGAGTGATCCTAGGGAAAGTGCCACAGAGACAATACCGCCCCGCACCTGAAACCGATTGAACTTACGTTCAAGTAGGTGGATTTTTGAAATATATCCGTTTAATCGAGATATATCAAAAAGTTACACGTAAGTGCATAAGCACTATCGGTTTCAGGTGCGGGGTAAGGGTGAAAAGAGTGGGGTAAGAGCCCACAGCCTCGATGGGTGACCATTGTAGGGAGGTAAACCCCGTCCGCTGCAAGGAGCGAGCCGTCATATGCTTAGCCCAGGCGACGGTAAGCAACTACCCGCTTGATCCCGATAGCAATATCGGGACTAGATAGATAGCTATCTTCAATGACAGAATCCGGCTTATACGTGGTCTTGCAATAAAAAACCTGAAATCATTTGATTCCAGGTTTTTTATTTTTGCGATTTAAAAATTACTTAGATGATTTATTGACTGAGTCCACAACGCCTTTAAATGCGTGGGGTTCAGTGGCCGCTAAGTGGGCTAGTATCTTTCGGTCGAGCTTGACATCGGCATCGTTTAGCTTCTTCATTAGCTGGCTATAGCTTAAACCGTGCTCACGCGCACCGGCATTAATACGGGTAATCCATAGTCGACGGAAATCTCTCTTACGATTACGACGATCTCGGTACTGGTATTGCATAGCCCTCTGTACACCCTGTCTAGCCATGCGAGGGCTAGATGTCCGGTTGTGTTGCATGCCTTTGGCGGCTTTGCGTAGCTTCTTGTGTCTTTTCCTGGCGGTAACGCCTCGTTTAACTCTCATCTTTTACCTCTTTAACATCTTCTTGACATTACTGCGGTCACCATCCTGGAATTCGAACTCTCTCGTGAAATTGCGCTTCCTGGAATTGCGCTTCTTGGTCAGCATGTGTGACCTAAATGCACGACGTCGTTTAGGCTTGCCGGTTCCGGTAAGCTTTATTCGCTTGTTCGCTCCTCGATGTGTCTTTAGCTTTGGCATTGTTACAATACTCCGTTCACAGTAGTCATATATACACTGTCTGAGATTCTACCATAGGTTGGTTGAGTCTCAAACAGGGTGGGAAGACTTTTTATAAATATATTATTTTTTGCGTATCACCATATTTAGCTGCTTTCCAGCTAGAGACGGCTCTTGATCTACGACCGCTATGTCGCTCAATGCCTCTACCATTCGGTCGAGAAGCTCATTGCCTAGTTCGGGGTGTACGATTTCTCTGCCCCTGAAGCGAACCGTTAGTTTGACCTTGTGGCCTTTTTCTAGGAACTTGCGGATTTGCCCGAGCTTGACGTCTAAATCGTGCTGGCCGATTTTGAGACCAAAGCGCATCTGTTTCATTTCATGCGTCTTTTGTTTGCGCCGAGCCTTTTGTTCTTGCTTAGTCTTCTCGTATTGATGCTTACCCCAGTCGATCATGCGTACTACAGGAGGAGAGGCATCGGGAGACATTTCAACCAAATCATAGCCTGCGTCACGTGCTTTTTGAAGTGCTTCCTTTGAGCTGAGGATGCCGAGCTGATTACCTTCGGCATCGATGAGGCGTACCTCGCTTGCTCTAATTTGCTCGTTTAGGCGTGGCTGTTTGATTAATCCGGCTCCTTAATTGTTTGCTAGGTGATTGTAGCAAGTTACTTACCTGTGGTCAAACCCCTGCCAGGGGTTTGATTTTTGTAGCTGCTCATATGTTATCGCCGTTATCGTAGCGGGCCGATATTATACGTACCGGTTTTTGTGACAGACGGATACGGAAGTGTCTATCGACGATAGGTCTGCCGTCCACCTGGGCCGTAACATCGGCGGGAAGCTCCAGTGCTATTACACGAGCGTGTAATTGAGATATATCTCTTTCATCCCTGGATCGGCCTACTAGGCGGTCGAATAACCCCGGTTCGGGCTGACCTCCATAAATCTGCACAAGCAACTCGTCGGAGAGATGTGGATTACTTAATCTAGTGTTCGATATTCTGCATCGGGACATAGGAGCCTTAACGCGATAAGATCCGTCCACTTCTATCAAGGAGTCTAATGAGTCGTCGTTTGGCATTTGGATTTCACAGCTCTGAATAAAACTGTAGTCGTTTACATCCATAAGACGGAAGGACCGCAGTCTTCGCGCGGCTAGTAATTCAGTGGCATGCTGCCAATCGGTTATACCTACTTGGCCGGCCAGGGTGTTGCGGTGTCCAAGCGGGATAATTCCAATAGAAGTGGAGGATTTACCGGATTCATTTACTGCTGTTATTACTTCGTTTACAGTCTTGTCGCCACCGACAGCTACTATTGTTTGAGCGCCACTTCTTATAGCGGCATGTGTTATCTTGGCGGTGTCTTTTACGTCTATAGTTTTATCGAATGGTCCATCGATTCCTAATTGGCGCAACTTTGCTTTTAGCTTCGAAGCTATACCGTCGAAACTTCGGTCGCCTGAACTGGGATTTACGATGTAGTGATACATCTTCGGAGCTCTACTCTTCCTCGTTTGTTTCTGATCGTCCCATATCTATACGGCCCGATATAACTGCTCCGCTTTCTACGCTGAGCCGAGGCGAATGTATGTCGCCATCGATTTCTGCAGTGCTATCGCACACCGTCGATTCAACTGCGTTGATGTCACCATGGATTGTGCCGGATACTCGAATTTCTGTAGCAGATACTCCCCCCAGTATTTTGCCAGATTCACCGACGGATATATTACCCTGGGTGGTTACGTCCCCTTCGACGACGCCGTCTATCCATATGTCGTTGTCGCTACTGAGATTACCCTTGATTCGTAGATCTCGGGATATAATCGTGTCTGCGGTGTCCGGTTGGATTGGTGATTTTTTAGCCATTGCTTGCCTCCTGTTCGTTTAACAAAAAATACACTAGTATCTAAGTATCTTATTTATCATTATCGACTCCCTTCATAGCACTATCGAGAGCGGACTGTTCTTCTTTGGATAGTGTATGGTCGCTGGTTCCGTAGTGTATGGGTTTAATATATACGCGCGTACCCTCTCTTGAGTGTATGCTGGTGAGCATGAAACCGCTGTTGTGATTGTCTAGCAAGGACAACGCGAAGCTTTGGTCGCCGCCAGTATTTTTGAAAGGGTTGAATCTTACGATGGCTGTTTTCTGCAGGCTTGTTGCGGCGATCTTGGATAAGTGCTGGTAATTGCTTTGTATTTTACTTAGCTTGGCATCGGTACTTTTTATTTGAGTGAAGTATTTTTCTATAGTTTGGGATATATCTTGATCGTCATGTTCTAGGCCGGCGAATATATCTTCTATACGTTTCTGGGTTTGCCAGCTCTTGTACAGACTAATACCGGCTACTGCTACAGCTACAGCGCTAAGCACAACGAGACCAACGTTTACATCTATCATATTTCCAGTATATAGCATCATTAACACATGACCAGGTTTATGAGTAGTTCGCAATTTCAATGTAAATTTCGTACTATCTAATTATGCCCAAAAGACGTAGAACCAGACGAGAAAAAGAGCGCTTACAGCAAAAGCGAAGCATGCCTTCTCCGAAAATGGAGTCGAGTAGTGCACCTATGCGTAAATCCCCACCTAAAAAGGTGCCAGGCAAGGTAGATGAAGACAGTCAGCTTAATACAGTTACCACAGATGAGGATACTCGCAGAAGGATTAAGTTGATGAAATACAGCCTGTTGGTTTTCGGCGCGTTAGTGTTATTCCAGCTAGCAGTATGGCTGTCCGCTCAGACCGGGGTGCTTCCTAGTGACTGGGTGGAGATATTGGTTAGCTAGACAGCTCTGAGTCAGTGTTCTTTTTAGATATCTATCTGTACTGCAGTGCTTCGCTTAGGTGCGTCGCATGAATCTTATCGGAGTACTCCATATCGGCTATACTTCTCGATATTTTCAGTGTACGCATATAGCCACGAGCCGATAAGTCCAGTTTTTTTACGGCCCTTTCGAGCAGGGCTTCGCTTTCCGTATCCAGGCTACAGTATTTTTTAATCTCAGAGTTGCCCAGTTGTGAGTTGGTGCGCCCGCCGTTTCTTTCGGCCCCGAATTTTCGGGCCTTTTCAACTCTAGCAGCGACTGTCTCGCTACTTTCTCCGGACTGAGGGCGAAGGAGCTTATCGTGTTCAACTCGTGCTACCGTAATGCGAATATCTATTCTGTCTACCAAGGGTCCGGATAGTTTCTTCTTATAACGTTCTATCTGTGCGGGACTGCATTTGCATTCACGAATTTCATCATCTAGAAATCCGCACGGGCAAGGATTCTGCGTAGCTACCAGCATGAAATCGGCGGGGTAGGTAATGGTTCTTTTCGCTCGTGATACTGTAACGTGGCCATCTTCTAGTGGTTGGCGCAGTACCTCGAGGACGCTACGCTTGAACTCCGGCAGTTCATCCAGAAACAGTACGCCGTTATGCGCTAGGGATATTTCTCCCGGTGTCGGATTCTGACCACCACCGATAATAGCTATATCGCTAGTAGTGTGATGCGGGGAGCGGAAGGGTCTGTTGGATATTATCTTGTTGTCATGGGCGTTACTTAAGGAGTGCATCTTGGTTATCGATATGACCTCGTCTCGGTCTGGGGGTGAGAGTATCGATACTAGACTGCGAGCAAGCATAGTTTTGCCGGCTCCAGGAGGGCCATTGAGCAGTATATTGTGACCTCCGACTGCGGCCACTTCCAGGGCTCGTTTGGCTCTAGCTTGCCCGTAGATATCCCCATAATCTACCTGTTTGTTTATGGAGCTACTAGGTAGCTTCTTGAGCGCAGGAACTGGTTTGATATGGGACTCAGCTACTAGGTGCTTGTACAGCTGCTGGATAGTCTTGACCGGATATATGGTGATACCTTCGATGAGCCTAGCTTCGTCTTTGGATGCTTCGGGGACAAATATCGCCTCGAATCCTCGCTGTTTTGCTGTCTGGACGGAATTGATTATCCCCGGTATTGCTCGGACCTTACCATCGAGTGATAATTCTCCAACGAATAGGCTTCGATCAGAGAAGTCGCCGGCGACTTGCTCACTAGCCTTTAGGATTGCTACCGCCATAGGTACATCGTAGGCAGTGCCGTCTTTGGGTATGTCTGCCGGGGCTAGATTCAAAGTTATTTTACGAGTCGGCATATCGAGCTTGTTGTTTTTAAGAGCGCTACGTACTCGCTCCTTGGCTTCATCGATAGCTTTATTGGGAAGTCCGACGATAGTTACTCCTGGCAATCCACTACTTATATCGCATTCGACTTCTACTATTTGACCTTCGAACCCGGCACTGGCAGCGGCATATACTTTAGACAACATTTGGGATTTTGATGTATTTTTGATACCACTTTCTAGCATATTCAGGACTGATGGGGTTGATGTATATTCCAGTGTCGTGCTCGAACCCGGCTTGGTAAGCGATTCGTGGCAATACTTTGACATAGAAATGGTTGCTTTGACCGTCAATACCTTCTACAAGATGAAAATTGTAATCTATGGCATTGGCAGTTAGAGCAGAAGTGACGCCTTTAAGGTGGTCGGCGAGTGAAGTTATTTCTTCATCGGATAGATCTACTATTGAGTGGTGTTGACGATTCGGAACTATCCATGCTTCAAGCGGGAAGCGACTAGCATATGGACATATAGTACTGTTGTGCCTAGTATGAGCTACGACCCTTTCTCCTTGTGTTAACTCCCAGCGAATGACATCGCACAGTGGCGACGTTCCATGTTTTTCTTGATATTGGGTGACCGCAGCTCGCTCGCGGCGAACTTCCGGAGGCACAATATCAGTAGCAATTATTTGTGAATGGGTGTGGTTGAGACTGGCACCGGCGCGTTTACCATGATTTTTGAACACGCTAATGAATTCGTACCGTTGCCCTAGCTGGCGTATGCGCTCTTGATATGTGCGTAGTACTACTGTTATTTCTTCTACTGATAGTTCTGCGAAAGGAGTATCTGGTTTGGGGGTTTCTAGAATTACTTCGTGTTCTCCTTTGGTTTCAGGGTTGTCATCAGTAAAGGCGGGAAAGGCGTTCTTTACCACCTTGACTTGCCAATTTCCTGATTTGTCTTTTATCTCGAATATACTTTCTTCGTCCTCTATGGGATGGGATGCCTGGTCTTTCTCACTTACGATTTCTTGCGCAGAAGTATTGTTGGGGCGCTTACTGCGCTGTGGAGCAATAACAGCGAAGGAGTCCATATAATAATGCTTACGCAACTGCGTAGGCGCCGGACCATGTTGGTTATGAGTATTCGTATTTTTCACTGATTACCTCGTAGTGCTTGTGTTTATTGTATCAAAACCCCTTATGGGCGTAAAAGATTACCACTGGTATAATATGGGTATTCTTATGTTAAAATATATATGTATGGGGCTGACAAGCTTCGACGTGAGTATTTTGACAACCTATTCTGCGAGCCGGTTTGGTCTACACGTTAGCTGGACCAACTACAACAAATGCAAACGCATTTACTAGCAAGGTGAACAGTGTGTTAGCTTCAGTTTCTGAAGCTTTCGTGCCTCGAAACCTTGCGACAGCTGTAGCCTAAACGCCACAGCCATCAGTTCCGTGATCTCCGAATAGCGGTTTTCTGATGTCATATATTCGGATGAGACAGGGCGGTTGCCGTATCCACCCAGTCAAATTTTTAATTACGGCTATAGACGATTTCTCTTTGTCGGTTTCTTGGTGAATTCGTCCGAACATTTTTAAATCGACTATGCTCGTAGAAGGATAGGAAGTTATCTCGCGGACCGGGGTGCGATTCCCCGCAGCTCCACCAAAGAAAGTGCCCGACCGAAAGGTCGGGTGTTTTCTTTGGTTTGAATTACGATCGAATCGCACCCCGATAAGTCGCGAAGCGACGGGGTGCAGATAATCAAAAGCTCTCGCAGGAGCTTGCTTCGAGAAAGCTTGAAGATTATATCTTTAAATATTCCCCGCAGCTCCACCACGAAAACACCCAAGGCCAGTCCTTGGGTTTTTTCGTGGCTTGGATTAAAGCGGGGAATCGCACCCGAGAGGGCATAAAGCCAAAGTCTTGGCTTTATGAATACCTTGTTTAGCCGAGCGACATGAGCGTAGCGAATCAGGAGCGAGCAGAAAGAGAAACGACTCCCCGCAGCTTATTTGTCTTTTGCACACTCAAACCACAAGCGCTATAGTATTACTAGTGAAAGAGAATAGAGGTGAGGGTGAGTAAAAAGACTACACACAAGAATACAGATGCGTCTGATGTGGTGCTACCACCGCCTGCACTGAAGTCTGAGAATATCGAAGCTGCACTTGGCTTTATAGAGGCGCGATGGGGAGAGTTGGAGAGGTCCAATTCGGAAGATAAGGACACCTTGATAGGTTTGCCTCATCCATACTTTGCTCCAAGCACAAGTGGAAGTAATAGTATCAAGCAGGACGAAATCCATTACTGGGATACATACTTCATAGTCCGTGGCTTACTAGGAACAAAACGTGAAGATCAGGCGTATGAACAGGCAGATAATCTGCTTCATTTGTTACGGCGCTTCGGTGTAGTGCCTGCGGCCAATCGCTTCCATGCGACCTCCCGTTCACATCCGCCAATGCTGACATCACTACTAATGGATCTATACGACTGGGGAGGCAATAAAGAGTGGCTGGCACCGCGTATGGAGCTTGCAAAAGAGGAGTACAGAAGTGTATGGAGAGGAAGCAGACACCCGCACTGGCGAGAGGTATTCAAAGGATTGAGCCGTCATTATGATGTCAATGAGCTGGATGCTCTTGCTGAATGTGAGTCTGGCTGGGAATACACGACTCGCTTTAGTGGTAAGGCTCTTCAACATATACCGATAGATTTAAACTCATTGCTCTATAAGTGCGAGATGGACTTTATGCGATCGGCACTTATATCGGGCAAACCCAAAGAAGCGCAGGAGTGGCAGAAAGCTGCTAAAGAGAGAAAAGAGGCGATAGACACATATTTATGGAATCAGAATGCCGGCTTTTATTTTGATTACAACTATTGCACCGGTCGTAGCTCAAACGTTTGGTCGCTAGCTAGTTACTATAGTCTATGGACCGGATTGGCTAGCGAAGAACAGGCGGCTCGTATGGCTGAGCATATAGACAAATTCGAATATAACGGCGGTCTAGTGCCAGCACTTGAGTATCCGGCAGTCTCTGAGCACCAACCTGCACAATGGAGTTATCCAAACGGTTTAGCGCCTCTACACCTAGTAGTTATAGAGGGTCTAGCCAAATATGGCTATGAATCTATAGCGGAGCGAGTGGCTCGTCGCTGGCTTAAGACTAATCTGGATTCGTTTATGCGCAAGGGGGACTTCTTCGACAAATACAATGTAGTAGATATATCTTCCGAGCCCAAAGAGGGACTGTATCCGACAGAAAAAGGGTATGCCTGGACTAATGCAGTCTTCTCTGTATTAGCCAGGGAGTATCGACAGTCTTTATCGTAGCTCTATGACTCTGAAAACCTCTTCTATAGAGGTGTGTCCGGCTAGTGCTTTTAGGATTCCATCTTGTAGCATGGTCACCATGCCGTCCATAACGGCAAGTTCTTGTAGTCTGTGGGCGGTAATACTTTCATTGCTCGCGATTTCATCGTTCATATCTTGACTTACTTGAAACTGCTCGAGTACGCATATCCTTCCTTTGTAGCCAATATTGTGGCACTGATCACACCCGACAGCCCTGTACAGAGTAAGTTCTTGTGGTTGCTCGGTTAAGCCTTGCAGGGCTTGGGTTATTGTAGACGCAAGGCGCTGGTCCGGTGTGTACGCCTCTTTGCAGTGTTCGCATAACCGTCTGACGAGCCGCTGGGGCATGATTAATCGGATAGCTGATGCGAGTAGGGGGTTATAGTCTATTAGGTCGAGTAGGCGGCTTACAGCGGCCGCACCGTTGGTAGCGTGGAAGGTTGATAGTACTAGATGACCGGTGAGAGATGCCTGTAAGGCTGTACGGGCTGTCTCCTCATCTCGAATCTCTCCTACCATGATAATATCCGGGTCTTCGCGCAGGACGGCACGCAGACGGCTCATAAAAGCATCGTCAGTGTCTTTCTCTCGGTCGTCAGTGACCACAGGTATCTGCGTAATACCCGATATCTCATATTCGACAGGGTCTTCCAGGGTGACGATTTTGACCTCATTGGAGTTCAGCTCTTTTATTATCGAGTATAGAGTAGAGCTCTTCCCCGACCCTGTAGGTCCGACAGTAAGAACTAGTCCATAGGGCCTGGATATGATGTCGCTTACCACTTGGTGCTGCTTGTCGTTCAGACCTAGATTATTAAGATCTAGGTACTCTTCCTGCATATTGAACAAGCGGATGACTATGTCGCTACCATGAATAGCAGGCACTGTTTCTACACGCATATTTACTTCGGTGCTTGCTTTGTCGTGGTTTATCAAGGCTATAGTTGTGCTACCTGTCTGCGGGTAGTCGGCATTCCAGCGTACTTTTGCCTTCATCTGGATCTCGTTTAACAGTATCTTATATCGCTCTTTTTCCAGCCTGCCTACCACATGAAGCCTGCCGTCTATACGGAAACGAATACGGGCGCCTTCCTGCTCCGGCTCTATATGTATATCTGAAGAGTCGAGTAGGAAGGCTTGCTGGGCTAGGAATTTAAATAATTCACTCTGATGGGCATCTTGAAGTGCTTCATCAAATAGATTTATCTCGGTGTTTTGTTTTATTTTTTCATTAACATCCAGTATCTGCCCTGCAAGCTGGTCGGCCATCTCTTTAGGGCTAGGGGGCTTCGGGTCGTTGCGGTGTGCGTGCCGGTAGTATCGTTCCCGTAATTCGTTATATCCAGATTGAGATATATAGGTAAAAAAAACTCGGAATTCCGGGAATAATTTCTGGACCTCCTCCAAGCTTGTTTGCGGGGTTTCCAAGCTGAAGCCTAATTGAATGTCCTGTACATTTTGAGCTACGGGAACGATGCGGTATTTATCGATTGCATCGATATCCATAATGTCGGGAAAGAATGATTCTTCGGGAATATTGCGAGTGTCTGTGTAGCTGACACGTAGCAATGTAGCTCGGTCTTTAGCTATTTGTTCTTCCTTGTCTCGCAACTTTTCGTTCGTCATGCTCATGCATTTATGGTAGATGATTTGCCGCACAAATACCATAAGTGTGATGGCTCTAGGCATAAAAATAAGATAACTCCGGAAAGTTCCGGAGTTATCTTATTTGGTGTGTTTTGTGGTTGTTGGTTGTTGTTTTAGCTATGTTGGTTTTAGGTAAGCAACGGCTTGGTGAAGCCGTTGCTTAGGGAGCTTTATTTTACGTTTTTATTTTTGAGCACTTTAGTTATTCAAAGTGCTTATACCTAAGATATACAACTCTTATGCTAGTGTCAACAATATTTTTTACTGAATCAACGCCTAGCGTTTCAAGCGGCGTTGAATTTGGCGCTTACTGTCTCGTCGTTTGATGTGCTCGCGTTTGTCGTGTTGTTTGCGTGACGTGCCGATTCCTATTTCGAGCTTTACTAGACCGCGCACTATGCCAATTGCCAATGGAATTATGAAGCGTCCGTTTTGTCGGGCCGCAAACAATTTGTCGATTTCGCTTTTGTGCAATAGGATACTGCGATCTCGTTCCGCGTCGTGTTGCTTAGAAGCTGGTTTGTAGTGTGATATGTGCGCTCCGGTTAGTACTGGCCTGCCGCCTACGAAGCGAACGTAGGAGCCTTTGAGACTTACTGCTCCGTCCTTGACGCTTTTAACCTCCGTGCCTTTTAATACCAGTCCGGCTTCTACGCTGCTTTCTATGTCGTAGTCGAAACGAGCTCGCTTGTTTTTGGCTACGATTTTCATGTAGTTTGCCTCACCGAGTTGTAGACGGGTGGATTGTCACCTGTAATAGGTAGTTTAAGTTCGTAACTAAGCATAGTGTGCTTCATTATACTTCATCCTTGCACGCCTAAAGAGGCCCTTATGTGTTCGATTATACCTGTGAAGGTGCGTATAATGAAAAACGATGAAGTCAAAATATAACCACCCCAGTTCATACTTGAGTGCAGTTCTCGCAAGTGGCATAAAAGAGTTGTTTGCGATAGATGCCGAGGCGACAGTGGAGTCTACTGATAGACGTTTTGGGGACTTTCAGAGTAATGCCGCCCTGCAGTTGCAAAAAGAGCTTCAACGAGCACCTCGGGATATTGCAAAAGAGCTGGCGGAGTATTTGAGCAATATTAAAGAGGTGGCAGAAGCGGAAGTAGCTGGTCCGGGATTTATCAATATAACTCTAAGTGACGATTATTGGTTACAGTTCATGTCTAATCTATCAGACGACTTTGGATATCATGAATCACCGGAACAAAGCGAGAAAGTGCAGGTAGAGTTCATATCGGCAAACCCGACCGGACCTCTTACACTCGGTAACGCTCGGGGCGGCTTCATAGGGGACGTACTAAGTAATGTATTAGACACACAGGGTTACGATGTGACTCGTGAATATTATTTTAATGATGCTGGCACACAAGTAAGCAAGTTGCTCGAATCAGTAAAAGTGGAAGCTGGCCTCCTAGAAGTTGAGGACCGTCAGTATAGTGGGGAGTATATAAGTAAGCTTGCTCAAGACTTCAAAGAGAAGCTTACTACGGAAGATGATGCCACCCTTAAGAAACTTCTTACGAAAACTATCTTTACCGAATATATCCAGCCAGATATAAAGAAGATGAATATAGAGTTCGATGAGTGGTTTAATGAAACCTCCTTAATAGAGGATGGGTCGTTCGATGCTACGATGGACATATTGCGAGAGAAAGGCTTACTATTCGAGCGGGACGGTGCACAGTGGCTTAATACTGAGCGTGGTGGAGACCCAAGAAGAGAGAGAGTGTTCATCAAGAGCAATGGCGATCCGTCCTATTTTGCACCTGATGTGGCTTATCATGTGAATATTTTTTCTCAACGTCGATTCGATCGAGCCATTAAAGAACTAGGACCGGATCATGTGGCTCAGTTTCCTTCAGTTAGGGCAGTGATTTCACTACTGTATCCGGATAAAAAATTAGAAATGGTAACACATCAACAACTGCGCCTCATCAAAAACGGACAAGAATTTAAGATGAGCAAACGATCGGGGCAGTATGTAACCGTTGGAGAGTTAATCGATAGGGTTGGCGCCGATGTTGCGCGTTGGTTCATGCTTATGCGTAGTAGCGATACCCATATGGATTTCGACCTAGATTTAGCAGAAGAGCAGAGTCAGAAAAATCCATTCTGGTACGTGATGTATGCTTACGTGCGACTGAATGCGATTTTACGTCAAGCCCGGGAGCGTGAAATTAATAGTGCTTCTGAAATGACTACTATCGCACCCATCGAGAAAGAAATGATAAAGCAAATCGCATTGTTGCCGGACCTGCTTGATACTGTGAGCCGTACATACGAAGTGCATAAACTTACGTTCTACGGACAAGAATTCGCGCGGCTTTTTCACGAATGGTATGAAGAAATTCATGTACTCGACCTACCCCAAAATGATGCTGCTCAAAAGCTTTACATGTTAGAAAAGATAAAGAAAATGTTCGAAAATTATTTCGAAATTATCGGCATAGAACCGCTTGAGTCTATGTAAATCGTTGATATTAGCACAACAAACACCCTGTTATATAGTAGAAATCTACATACAACTCAATCGTAGTTTTCGAATGAGTTACGACTATCCATATATGGATAGTGTAGAATAATCATTATGAATCAGACAGTAAATCAACGCGACCAAGAGTGGCTTGAGGATATATTTCAGTCAACCTGGAACGAGCACTTCAGTGACGTAAAAAGAGTGAATCACATACGGGTCGAATTCGGGCGCAGAGCTAAACGAAGACTGGGTTCGATCAGTGTCGATAGGAATAATCCTGGCCAGTCTATCGTGAGAGTTAATGGGTGGTTTAGGGATGAGGAGGTTCCTGAATTTCTAATTCGTTCAGTCATAGTGCATGAACTGTGTCACTATGCGCACGGTTTTAATTCAGGATCTAAGGATAGAAAACACCAATACCCCCATGCAGGAGGCGTAGTAAGACGAGAATTTGCTGAGAGAGGACTAGAGAACCTATACGAACAGCAGCAACAGTGGTTGCACAAGAATTGGCCTTCGTTTATATCTAAGCGCTATACAGCACACAGAAAGCCGGTATTAAGTACCAGGCGTAAACGTAGTAAGCTACTGCGCATGCTGATTAGCTAAATATCTTTCGTAGATACCGCTTGCACCTGCTAAAATGGAAACATGTTAATGTTCAGAGTTTGGCAGTGGTGGTATCTCCGCGGTTTAGGGTCAGCTTTTTCGTGGCTTCTTAACCTTTTGCGCCGGCAAGCAGAAGGCTTTTCAGTGAAAGTATTACTAAGAACTCTGTTCTCCCCCTGGAAGCAAACAGTGAATATTCCTGGCCCCAATACACCTCTGCAAGTGAGGCTGCAATGGTGGATAGGTAATCAGATATCGCGCTTCCTAGGCTTCTTAATCCGTTCAATCACTCTCCTAATAGCTCTTGTAGCATTGTCGGTAACTACAGTGCTGGGGATGTCGTTGTTGTTAGCGTGGTATTTTATACCGCTAGCCAGTGTTGTATTTTTGATCTTAGGATTGGCGGGAATATGGAGATAACATTCAATAAGCACTCCATGAGAGCCCAATCATCTCGATACAAGGGCTTGTTTAGTGGCAAACGTATAGTATTTTGGCGATTATTGATACTGATTGCGATTGCGGTCGGTGTCACTGGGTGGCTGGGCGACGTTTTGTATATGAAGTACATAGGCCTGGGGGTCGGTCTGTTACTACTGCAACTATATTTATGGTGGCTTCTATATCTTAAGGAGTTAACTGTCGAAAAAAGCAACGAAGGTGCAATAGAATTGGATAAAATAGCGGATGCAGAGTTATTGCGACGTATACGCTCCAATCAGTCGCCATTGGAGCTATGGCGTAGCCTGGAAGGCTCATGGCAGAGGGGATTTATAATGAATAGGCTATTCCTCGACAGCAATCGCGTTGAGCAGTCCCTGGGCAATAGACAAGAAGACAGCAAGTTTATATGGGCAGAAGCACTGTCTTATATGAGACAGATGAATCTAAGCGAACTTACGATAGGGTGCTTAGTGCCGGCACTGGTAATTAGCATAGAGGATTCCGAGCAGTGGTTGGCCGAGAATAAGCTCACAAGCGAAGATGTAGTAGATGCTGCTCATTGGCAAGTCCGGGTCGAAAAGATTATGAAGAAGTTACAGCAGAAACGTTCGTTCGGAGGAGTGGCGCGGGACTGGGCGGCCGGGTACACACCTCTTATTAATAGATTTGCTCACGATCTTAGTGGGGCGGTGGAACATGGGGCGTACGAACATTTATATTTACAGACACATTCTGAGCAGCTCGAGCAGATGTTGCAGTCGTTGCAACAGCCGAACAATAATACAGTCGCACTGATAGGAGGTACCGGCTCAGGCAAGACGTCGCTAGCATTTGCCCTGGCTGAGAGGTTGCTAGACCCCCGCAATACTAAGCTGCAATACCACAAAGTTTTTGCACTCGATGCTTCTTTGATCGTTGCCGAAGCGAAGAGAGCGGGCAATTTAGAGTCATTATTGCTTCACATAGTGGCCGAAGCGCGCCGGGCCGGTAATATCATATTGTTTTTCGACGATGCTCATAGTTTCTTTAGCAACGAATCTGGGGCGGTAGATATGTCCAATGTCTTGTTGCAGATTCTGCGTAGCGGTAGGGTGCGTATGCTTTTCGCCTTCCGGCCTGCCGACTGGCAGTATCTGGATAGTGTAGCAAGTGATGTGACGGCGCAAGTGAACCAGCTAGTTGTTCAGGAGCCCGACAGGGGCACGGTAGAGAAAGTATTACAGGATCAAGCACTTTCGATAGAGGCGGAGACAGGGTCGACTATAAGCTATCTCGCTATCAAGGAGTCGTACGATCTAGCTGATAGATATATCACTGAGCAGGTGTTTCCGGGTAAAGCCATAAATCTGCTTCGAACAGCTGCCGGTAATGTCGGTGGAGGCTGGGTAGATAGAGAGGCAGTACAGAAGACTGTGGAGAATATGCTCGGAGTCAAAGTAGCTAGTGCTACACCGGAAGAGAGTAGCACTTTGTTGCATCTCGAGGATCAACTGCATAAATATATGATCAATCAGAGCTACGCCGTCGGTGTAGTAGCAGATGCTTTACGGCGCGCTAGAGCTGGTGTGAGAACGAACACTCGACCGGTAGGCAGTTTTCTTTTTCTAGGACCTACCGGTGTAGGTAAGACCGAGCTGACCAAAGCTCTTGCCCGAGTGTATTACGGCGGAGAAGAGAAGATTATACGTGTCGATATGAGTGAATATTCACAACCCGGAAGTGTCGATCGCTTAATAGCTACGTCTGCTAATGCCGGTTCGTTTCTTGGCCGGGTCAGGCAGGCTCCTTTCAGTGTCGTATTGTTAGATGAGGTAGAGAAGTCTTCTTCTGAGGTGCAGAATTTATTATTGCAAATGCTGGATGAGGGATCTTTGACTGACGAGGATGGACGAAGTGTTAGCTTCAAAGACGCCATAGTAATCACTACTTCGAACGCCGGTGCGGACATCATAAGGTCCAATATCGAGCAAGGCAAAGACCTCGAAGATTTTAGCGAGTCGTTTGTTGATCAGCTCATAGATTCGCAACAGTTTCGACCCGAACTTATGAATCGCTTCGATGAGGTTGTACTTTTCCGACCTCTAAATAAACAAGAATTAAGAGAGGTAGTCACTCTGTTGCTAGGTGAAGTGAATGCTAATCTGCAGTCACAACGCATAAGTGTGACTCTTAGTGATGCGGCAATAGACTATATTGTTGATGAAGGATATGATCCACGCCTAGGTGCGCGACCGATGCGTAGGATGATGCAGCGCACAGTAGAGAATGTGGTTGCTAAGAGAGTACTAGAGGGTAGCATAGAGCCCGGATCCAGTGCCGAGTTGGATGTTTCCGACATATCCTGAGTTAACGTTGACTTGTTGCGGACCTATTGTCCGTCTTCTGTATGGGCGATATGGTAAGCTAATAACAGTTATAAAAGTGTGTAGATAGGTAATTATCAAATGGAACAGGCAATATTTGCTATAAGCGGAGTCTTGATAGGTGCACTATTTGTCTGGTTGTTATCCCAGAAACGTTCAAAAGCGCCCGAAGACAAAAGCTTTTTAATGCTACAGGATCAAATCAATAATCTGACTTCGAAGATAGATGACCGCCTCGATAAAACTCAGGCCCAGATGCGTGATTCGGTATCGCGACAATTTACTGAATCTTCCAAGATTATAAAAGACGTTACTGAGCGCCTCACTAAACTGGACGAAACCAACAAGCAAGTTATAAATGTTACAGACCAGCTACAGTCTCTGCAGGATATTTTGAAGAATCCAAAGCAGCGCGGCGTCTTAGGGGAGTATTACCTTGAGACGGTGTTAAAGAACGTGTTGCCCCCGGAACGGTTTGCGCTTCAACACAATCTAGGCAAAGGAGAGGATGGTAAATCGCTGGTAGTGGACGCAGTTATTTATTTAGACAAGAACAAGATATTGCCGATAGATTCAAAGTTTTCTCTGGAGAACTACAATTGACTGGTTGCTACTCATGATAAGTCCGAGCGGGAAAAACTACAGAAGGCCTTCAAGGCAGATCTAAAGCTACGGATAGACGAGACGGCCAAGTACATCAATCCACATCTAGATACTATGGATTTTGCATTTATGTTTATCCCATCGGAGGGAGTGTACTACGATCTTCTAATAAACAAGGTGGGGACTGGGGATACGTCTTCGCGAGATCTAATCGAGTACGCTTTCCAGGAGAAGAGGGTAATAATAGTGTCACCTACTTCCTTCATGGCTTATTTACAGACTGTCATACAGGGTTTGCGTAGTCTGCAGGTAGAAGAGAATGTCAAAGTCATACAGAAGAGAGTAGTGGAGCTGGGTAGGCACGTAAGTAACCATGAAGAGTACATGAATAAGCTCGGTAATTCGCTAGGCACTACTGTAAATCATTACAATAACGCACACAAAGAGCTCGGCAAAATAGACAAAGATGTAGTGCGGATATCCGGTACGGATTCCGTAGTAGAGCCGTTAGTAGTAGATAAACCACAAAAGGATGAAGAATGAGCAAGCCCACCATACTTACCGGCCTAAGAGCCAATAACGAACTGCATCTAGGCAATTACCTGGGTGCGATGCTACCCATGGTCGACATGGCTAAACAAAAAACAGGGGAGTATAGATTTAATTTCTTCGTACCAGACCTACACAGCTTCACTACGCCTATAGATCATGGACAGTTGTACGAACAGGCACTTGATAATATACGGGCCTATATAGCGGCTGGGCTGCCAGTAGGCGTGGAAGATATACATGTCTATCGCCAAAGCTTCATACGCGCCCACTCGGAGATGACATGGATATTGAGCTGTTTTTCGTATTTTGGTGAGATGAGCCGGATGACACAGTTTAAAGACAAGGGTGGTGGCTCCGATTCGGTCAGCGTAGGTCTATTCAGTTACCCCATACTGATGGCGGCAGATATATTACTCTATGATGCAAAGTACGTACCCGTAGGAGATGATCAGACGCAACATCTAGAATTTACCAGGGATATAGCCGAGAGAATGAACAGTAGGTTCGGTAATCTTTTCGAACTACCGCTACCGGTTAAAAAGCAACATGAGTTCTTCGGCAAGGATCAAGGGCTACGCATTCGTGATTTAGTAGACCCGACCAAGAAGATGAGCAAGAGTGACGAGACCGGTAAGGGCGTACTATTTCTTCGGGATGCACCGGATGTTATTCGGAAAAAGATCATGGGAGCCACTACAGACAGCCTAGAGAGTGTCAGTTACGACCATGACAAGCAGCCAGGCGTTAGTAATTTACTCGATATATTAACACTACTCGGTGGCAGCAAGGATGATTTTATAGGACATAAACAATACGGTCCGCTTAAAAACGAGGTAGCGGATAGAGTAGTGGATCTAATCGAAAACTTCCAAGCTAGGTTGGGCGAAGTGGACGATGTAGATATATTGCAAAAAGTAGAAGTAAGCGAAGAGGCCATGAGCCAAATAGCCGATTCTAAATTATTCATGGTGCAAGAAGCGCTGGGTCTGCGAAAATAACGAAACTGTTATATAAATACTGTTCAGTTAATTATCGTGATCTAGACTGGTATTGAGCCACCTGGTTTGGTCTATGGCGATGAAATTTATATGCACAAGACCGCGTAAATAATAAAAAATATACATTAATTATAAGATAGAGTGTTGTATAAATTGTAACATATTTTTTATAAATACTCTTGACATGAGTCAGTGCTTATGCTAACTTATAATCAAGCTTTTAATAAAACAAACACACCACTCAAATTAAAAGCTTACCTTAACAAATGTCAGCAAGGGTTCTCTCTTGCAGACAACATACCTCCTTTTCGAGATGATTGTCCTATTTTGGTGGGGCCCATCTGAGCAGAAGATTAAGCGTAGTTTTTTTGGGACTTCGCTAGAGTGTAAAAAACTCAAACAATCTCTTGCTCAGTTCGGCCTTACCAAAAAACGGTAGGGCGATCGTCAACGCCCATAAAGCATTTGCTTGCTGGAGGGCGCGCTGCCTCTGGTAATTCTTATCTTTTGATAGAGTCGCCCGAGTTGCAGTACAACGACGGGGCGACAAGCGCTACATACATTGTTTATTTGGGCGGATTTGTCGTCTCGTCAACTTCTTTTTGATTTTTTTGCATCTACTCCCTTACGGGAGTTTTTATTTTTCGTACCAAAAAAGCCGCTTCTGACTGCTATACTGCATATATGTTGGATAAGTTAATACCCTACGTGCGAATCGGGTCACTACTGATATTGGTCTTGTTAGTTGTCATGATGTTTTTAGTTAGTCCGGCTGAGTTAGGTCCTTTTGGTCTGACTGCTTGGTTTACTGCACTAATGATAGGGCTGAGTGGTGTCTTCGTCTTGGTGCTTATGCGATGGAAGTATGGCAGTAGCAGGGAAGGTTTTTATCTATCTTTGAGAAGGAGCTTTCTTATAAGCATGTGGCTGGTAGCGATATTGGCCCTGGGCAGTTTGCGCCAGTTGGGGATTAGGGATATCATCTTATTAACGATACTGGGGTTATTGATTGATTTTTATATGCAGCGGGTACAGAAGTGAAAGAAATCACGTTCAACGATATAGAGGGTAAAATAGCGGAAGCCGAAACCGAAGGTCAGGTGGAGGCTTTGCGCATCGAATACTTGGGAAGGAAGGGCTCTATAACCAAGGAACTTAGAAATATCAGTGAACTGCCCAAGAGTAAGCGAGCGAGGGAGGGAGCTAGACTTAATGAGATCAAGAACAAAATGGAAGAAGCTCTGTCTGATCGCATAGATCAGTTGAGGAGCCAGAAGCTACAAGAGGAATCGAGTCAACATTATGATATGACTATGCCGGGCATATCTCCAGGCATAGGGCACCTTCATCCAGTGGAGCAGCTAGAGCGGGATGTAGTAGAGCTGTTTATGCAGCTAGGCTTCGAGGTGGTAGACGGACCGGAGATAGAGACCGAATGGTACTGTTTTGAGGCGCTCAATATTGGGCCGGATCATCCGGCCAGAGATATGCAGGATACTTTCTATCTAGAGAATGGTGCAGTTCCACGGACACACACTTCTAGTGTGCAGATACGACACATGGAAAATAATAATCCTCCCATACGAGTGATAGCGCCTGGAAAGGTGTATAGGAACGAAGATGAAGATGCGACGCATATATGGAGCTTTAGGCAAGTAGAGGGCTTGGTGGTGGATTATGATATTAGTCTAAGCGATCTCAAGGGTACGCTAGAGTATATGCTCAAAGGCTTATTCGGCGAAGATACGGAGCTACGACTGCGTTCTAACTATTTCCCATATACTGAGCCATCTGTAGAGATGGATGCCAGTTGTATGGTGTGTAACGAGGCCTCGAGGCGTCATTGCCGGGTATGTAAGGGTACCGGTTGGGTGGAGTTGGGTGGAGCCGGAATGGTGCATCCACAAGTGCTGCGCAACGTAGGGGTAGATCCAGAGGAGTATAGCGGATTTGCTTTTGGCTTCGGGCTCGAGAGAATTACCGCTGTGAAATACCAGCTTACCGATTTACGGGATTTGTGGCGTCCAGATATAAGATTTTTGAGGCAGTTCTAGATGAAGATAGTACTCGGACTACTGAACCAATTACTAGGCGATGATCTAAGCGTCACTCAAGTCAGCGAAGCTCTAGAGCGAGCTGGCATCGAGGTGGAGGGCGTAATACATCCTCCTGATTTTGACTCAAATATCGTTACTGCAACCATTAAGGATATCAAGCCACACCCCAATGCGGACAGGCTAAATATTGCTATCGTAACATGTCGAGATGAGCAACTAGAGGTGATATGCGGCGCGTCTAATATCCGCAAAGGCCAACGAGTAGTATTGGCTAGAATTGGAGCTGAACTTCCGGGAGGGCACAAAATCAACCAAACAGAAATCCGTGGCAAGACTTCTCACGGCATGATTTGTAGTGAGCAGGAGCTAGGACTGGGCAGTGACCATGATGGAATCCTAGAACTTGGCGATGAAGTTGAAGAGGGATTACCACTGAGCGAAGTGTATTCTAGTGATCAAATAGTTATCGACACTACTACGGCGGCCAACCGTTGGGATTTACAGGGCTATCGGGGGGTGGCCCGCGAGGTCTCTGCACATACTGGAGTTGCATTGACTTTCGAGGGGTTCGAGCAGTTACTTGAGAAGGAAAAGCATACAGATGATCTATTCGCTAATCAACTACAAGAGGAGGTGCCTGAATATTGCTTGACTAAGCTAAAAATAAAAGACGCATCGATACCGTCTCCTTCATGGATGCAAAACTACCTAAGGCTTCATAGTATAAAGCCGGTCAGTGCAGTGGTAGATATTACTAACTTTGTCATGTTAGAAACAGGACAACCATTGCATGCCTTCGATGCTGGGGAGATAAAAGGGAAGGTCAACATACGTTTTGCAGAAAATGAAGAGAAAATAACAACACTTGATGGAACAGAAAGGATGCTTGGCTCGAGCGACCTAGTGATAGCAGATGATAAAGAGCTTCTAGCCCTTGCAGGGGTGATGGGCTCTGAAGATTCTGAGATAACAGCTAAGACTAAGGAGGTACTACTGGAGGCCGCATCGTTCGACTCCACTCTTGTGCGCAAGACGGCAAAGAGGAACGGTTTGCGTAGCGAGGCAAGCTCTCGCTTTGAACGTGGTTTGCCATTGCAGGCAGTTAAGGTTGCTACACATAGAGCGCTAGAGTTGCTCAAGGACATTACTGATGCCGAATTAGTAAGCTATCAGAGCGAACGTACTGCCTGGCCTTGGATCCAGCACGTTGGAGTTAGAGTCACCTCACTAAACTCTTTCTTAGGACTGGAATTATCCAAGGAGGAGATAGTTGAATCCTTACAGCCTCTAGGGTTCGATGCCGAAAAATTCGATATTAAGGAGCAGGCTAGTAAGTTACTGGATAAACCTTACAAGCTGGGGGCGCGATTTAAGACTGATGGAACGGATGCATTCGACTGCTCTTATTTAACTGACTATATATACTCCTTAATCGGCATAGCAATCGGCCATACTGCGCATCAACAGTACGAAAACGGAGAAGCTATCGACATTGAAAATCTCACTCCGGGAGATCTGCTTTTCCGGGGCGGGCCATGGGTGGAGCTGGATGAGAAAGAGCGCGACGGCGTATCTCATGTAGCAATTTATGTGGGCGGGGATACAATCATAGAGGCGCGCGACTATATACGAAGGGAAGATGGCGAGTGGCAGAAATTACCCGAGAAGGATAGGTACGTTATAGAGCAGCCGCTTTCTGCCATAACTGAAGATCCGCAGTTCATGGGAGCGAGAAGGTATGCTGAGAATTTAGATGATTACATAAGAGTTACTGTACCGTGGTGGCGCCCCGATGTATCTAACTCCGCCGATGTGTACGAAGAGGTAATCAAGATTGTTGGGCTAGAAAATCTACCATCGACACTTCCTAATCGCATACCTACAGATGTCAGACCGGATATTAAAAGAGCTAAGGTAGATTCGCTAAGAAACGATATTAAGGCCTCCGGTCTTTACGAGGTTACAACTTATCCGTTTATCAGCCATAGAGATATCGAAGTTTTTGCTGGAAATACCGAAGAACATCTTAAACTCAAGAATCCTCGTAGTTCAGAGCAGGCGTATCTTCGACGATCACTTTTGCCAGGACTAGTAAATAGTGTAGTAAATAATACTACAATAGAGAAGGAATTTGGCTTCTTTGAGTTTGCTAGAATCTTCCACGCTCAATTGGATGAAATACTTCCAGAGGAAAAAGATGTAGTTGGAATAGTGTGCATAGGAGAAAATAGTCTCAGTAAGGTGAAGGGTGTTCTCGACCACATTATATCTACAGCTAATCTACAGGTTAGGTATATATCTAGTGATGAGCGTACCGACCTGCACCCTGGAAGGCAGGCAGCGATGGAAGTAAACGGTGAACCTGTCGGTCTATATGGCGAGTTACATCCACTCATAGCAACAAAAAAGAAACTTAAAAATACGGTAGCTTGTGCGGAAATTAATCTCGAAAGCCTATTGCGCTTATGGAGCGCTCCTGATTTTGAGCCGATACCTAGATTGCAATCCAGTTATAGGGACGTAACGTTTGTAGCGCCTGAAGATGTCCAGTGGCAGGATATAGCAGATCATCTAGACAGAATAACTAACGTAAATTTCGATTTCCAAGAGGAGTACCGCGACAAAAACGGTAGATCGATAACAGTTAACGTAGAGATTCTTGCTGTAGATAAGACCTTAACTGACAGGGATATAGAGTCGAAGATGAAGGAAATATTTGCAGTTCTAGAGGGCCCTATAGGTGCCAAGGTAGACAAATAAGACTTCGTAAGCAGTTTGCTACTGCCGCTACAGTCGCGATATACTGTCATTACATATGAGCCAGTCACCAAACTCACCGGAGATTAACCCCCAGAAGTTGCCCGAGCAGGATTTTCCTCAGCTTGAAGCTGAACCGGTAGTTCAGCCGGAGCGCTACACTCCTGGGGTGGAGCTTCAAGCGGAGAAGTCGGTAGAAAAGGATAAGGCCGATGATGATATGGGCGCCACTGTAGTCGCTCCAGTGGATCCAGATGACGGTCAGTCGCTGAAAGATGACAAATCGACTGCGACTACCCAGCAAAGTAGTTCCATACCTGACTTAGCGGATGATGTAGACGTTATAGAGAAAGCTTGGGTCGATAAAGCCAAGCATATTATAAATGAGACGAAGGATGACCCTCACGCCCAGGAGAAGGCCTTTGAAGAGTTACAGATTGAATATCACAAGAAGCGCTATGGCCGAGATATTAAAGCAAGTAGATAGTCGGTAGGTTTTTACAGGTGGATGCGATTATAATCTTCTCGTCAGCGGCAGCAATAGTAATCGCTATCGTGGCGGCTATTTTCGTCATATATAGAAGGGGTTTGCGATTCGCTAAAGGCATAGAGAGAGGCATTAAGATGGTGCCGATATTGATAAGCCTTCCTCCATCGAGCGACGATATCGAGGTAGGCGGTCGTGACGTGAGAGATGTAATACAGGAGCGAATATCGCAAGCAGAAGTTCTGTACAACCTTATAGCTAGTACCGCTACCAAAGGTTTTAAGAGCAAATTCTTCGGACAACGTCATATAGGTCTTGAGATAGTAGCTATAGACGGTGTAATCCGTTTATATGCAGCGGTTCCAGTGGCGCTAGTCGCGGTTGTAAAGCAAGCCATACTTACTGCCTATCCAGGCGCGCAACTCGACGAAGTAGAGGATCATAACGTATTTTCAGAAACCGGAAAGATAAGTGGTACTTATGGTGGAGAAGTAGTGCTAAAGCAACCGTACTCTTATCCTATAGCCACTGCCAATGAGCTAAAACGGGACGCCATGCAAGCAATTATCAAGTCTTTAACTAATCTAGATCATGGCGACGGCGCCAGCTTGCAGATACTTATTAGACCCGCCCGAGAGGGATGGACCAAGGCGTCAGAGAGCCTAGTCAGGAAGAAACAGGAAAATAAAGGAGAAAAGTCTGGCGGATCGTCGACCAAAGCTCTTCTCCAAGCCCCTTTTAAGCCCCCGGAGAGCTCCGGTGATAATGAACAGAAAGCACCTAAACAACTTACAAACAAGGAGCAGTCTGTTCTGGATGCCATAGAGCAGAAGACCAAATCTTCAGGCTACGAAACGACGATTAGAGTGGTGGCTTCTTCTGGCACTTCCAGCAAGGCCCAGTCTATAGTAGATAGCTTAGTGTCGGCGTTTTCGCTTTTTGACGCTCCCGGCTTGAACGGATTTAAATTTCAGCCGGCAAAAAATATGGAGAAATTCGTCACGGATTTTATTTTTCGTTTCTTCCCGCCTGAGAAGAGCAGCATGATACTTAACAGCGTAGAATTGGCGTCATTGTTCCATTTTCCTGATGATCAGTTCTCCAAGACTACTCAATTGCAGAGACAGGCGTCGAAGCAGGTGGAAGGTCCCAGTCGAATAAGTAAAGAAGGTCTCGTAATAGGTCATAACGTTTATCACGGAGTTAAGAAAGAAATACGCCTCAGTGACGAGGATCGTAGGCGGCACGTATATATAGTAGGACAGACAGGCACCGGTAAGTCCACTATGTTGGAGAATCTGATGGTTCAGGATATGACCAATGGTAAAGGCTTTGCATTTATAGATCCTCACGGGGATGCCGCAGAGAAGATGCTGGGCATGGTCCCTAAGGACCGTACGGAGGACGTGATCTATTTCGATCCCGGCAACCTAGAGCATCCGTTAGGACTAAACATATTTGAATACCACAGCGAGGACCAAAAAGACTTTCTCATTCAGGAAGCTATAAATATGTTGTATCGTCTATACGACCCGCAGCATACCGGTATCATAGGTCCGCGCTATGAGCACCTGTTCCGTAATGCTGCACTGACTGTTATGGCCGGTCCGGAGGGCGGGACTTTTGTAGATATTCCTAAACTGTTCCGTGATCCGCAGTTTGTACGGCAGAAGCTCAAGCATGTAGAAGACCAGTCGGTGCGAGAATTCTGGCAAAAAGAGATGCCACAATCACAAAGGTCCAACGATTTTGGCGAGATAGTGAGCTGGTTCGTGTCCAAGTTTGGTGCATTCCTGAGCAACCAGCTTATGCGAAATACTATAGGACAGACCAAGAGCGCGTTCGACTTACGCGAACTGATGGACAGCGATAAGATATTGATTGCGAATTTAAGCAAGGGTAGGCTGGGTGAGCTTAACTCACAGCTACTCGGCATGATATTTGTTATGAAATTCCAAGCAGCTGCGATGAGCAGGGCCAGCATTCCTGAAGATCAAAGGAAAGATTTCTCGCTGTATGTAGATGAGTTTCAAAATTTCTCTACTGAATCTTTTGCTTTTATACTGTCGGAGGCACGTAAGTACCGCATGAACCTAATCGTCGCCAACCAATTCATCTCTCAGCTTAGTGAGGAGGTGAGAGATGCGGTATTTGGAAATGTCGGTACGATTCTGAGCTATCGTACAGGTCCGGCGGATGCGGACTTTCTAGTTAAGCAGTTCGCGCCGGCTTTTACCGAGAGAGATCTTGTCAACCTGCCCAACTTCAATGCAGCAATACGCTTAATGAGTGAGGGCTTACCTACGAAACCATTCAATATAGCTACTTTGCCTCCGTTTGCTTCGGATAATCCGAAGTTGTCTGAAGCGCTGAAGAAACTTTCGGCAGCCAAGTATGCCCGCCCTAGAGCGGAAGTAGAGAAGGAAATATTTGATCGCTTATCGGTCAAGCAGGCACCGAGTCCATTCGATAGCCTATCTTCCCAAGGCTCGAGCAGTGGAGCAACGCCTCAACCCCAGGCACCGTCTACTGCTAGCTCTCCTGACGGCTCGTTCCTTGATGAATGGCTAGCCAAGAGAAAACAGACCCTATCGCAGCAGAAGGCGGCATCTTCTACTGCTGCGGGTGATTCATCTGGAGGCGCGCCGTCGATACAGAAAACCCCATCGTCACCGAGATCGAACTTTGCGGCTGCTAAGACGACACACGATCAAACTCCTGCCAATGCTACGCAACAAAGTTCTTCCGGAGATGATGTGTCGAAGAATACTGAGAGACCCAAGGCTTATGTGGGTAGCTCTGGTCTCAATCCTGAAGATACCAAGCCGTCTCAAGTCGAACCCAGTCGCGGAATCGACGATGCGCCTGAAGATTCTGACGCGCTTAAAGACAACAACAATATATCCTATTCCGAGGAGTCTACTAAGTCGCATTTCTCCAATAAATTAGCTCCTCCTGAAAAAAAGCCGTCGTTAAGCGATACAGTTTTGGAAGTTTCTCCATCTGAAGGAGTCGACGAGGTAGGGCGGGTTGTGAAGCCACAAGTCTCAGATGTAGAGGATGATACTTTGGCGACTACCAGCTCCGAGAGTGTAGACAATCAGACATTGGGCAACGATCAGAATGCACTTAAGACAAATGACGAAAAACCCAGCCTCAAAAAAGATGAGAGCGAAGAAGTACCTTCGCGTGCGGAGCCTGCCCACAAGGAAGATACAGTAAAGGCCGTTGAGTCGTCTCGACGAGATGAGAAAACTGCCAGCTCTATTGATTCGCCGCCACAACCTACAGTCGATTCTCCGCAACCTTCATCTAGCAGTCCTTTATCCGTCGACCCTCCCACTGCTCCTGCAGAGGAAGCGGCATTGCCATCCAGCGAAGAGAGTGATGGCACGGTGTTGCCAGAACCAAGTGATAATATTCAAGTAGACGCCACTACATCGTCCGAGAGTGCGGATGATACATCGACTACTACAGAGTCATCTATAAGTACGGACGATATAGAGTCTATAGAGACGCCTACTGATGAAACAAATGATGAAGATTCGAAAGACCCAGAAGAAGCCCTTGCGACCATCGGCGCCTCTCTGAGTAGTGTAGCTAGTAGTTCTGAATCTAGTGAAACCGATGACAGTAGTTCTAGTGATAATCAAGGAGCTGAATCCGAGAAAATGACCGACAAAGACCTAGAGGCAAGTGAAGATGATGAGACGCCGGATGATTCATCTGGTCAGCATATTGTCACAGGGACCATCGGTGCTCCAGTTAATGTCGGTGGAGAAAAGACAGAAGAAAAACCGTCCGAAACTAGCGAACCCAAGAAGCAAGAAGCCGATGTCGACCCGGCAATCGCCAATCTGAAACCGGGTGAAATATATATAGACGATGAAGGTAATATTCACCAGGGTTGATGCCTTCTGGAATATACTTGCCCGAGACACTGTTTGTCAGTATAATAAGGCCTATATTTGAGGGTAAATAAAGAGTAATGGCAAAACAAACGTCCCAGTATGGTGCTGGCCAAATTCAGGTACTTGAAGGCTTAGAACCGGTTCGCAAGCGACCGGGAATGTATATCGGTGGCACCGGAGTCGAAGGGCTACACCACCTAGTGTGGGAAGTGGTCGACAACGGCATAGACGAAGCCCTAGCCGGACATGCTACAGAAGTGTCGGTGATATTGCGCGAGGACGGCGCAGTTACCGTACGAGATAATGGGCGCGGTATACCTATAGACAAACACAAGAAGACCGGCAAATCTGGCCTAGAGACCGTTATGACGGTACTGCACGCAGGAGGTAAGTTTGGAGGAGATGATAGCGGATACAAGGTTTCCGGGGGATTGCATGGTGTCGGCGTTAGTGTGGTCAATGCTCTTTCTACACAATTGATCGCCACTGTCTACAAGGACGGCACGATCTATCAACAGACGTTCGGTAACGGTGGTGCCCCTCAGGGAGATGTCAAGAAGGTCGGCACTACGGAAGAGAGCGGTACGGAGATTACCTTCTATCCTGACGAAGCTGTTTTTGAAACTGTCGAATTCGACTACGATACTATCCTTGACCGCTTAAGACATCAGGCATATTTAACCAAAGGCATACGCACTAGCATTGTCGATGAAAAAACTGGTAGGCGTTATGGTTTTTATTTCGAAGGCGGTATCGAGTCTTATGTACGCCACTTAAACCGCGGGAAAGAAATCGTAAACGAGAAGCCGTTCTATATATCCAGGAACGTTGAGGATACGGAAGTGGAGATTGCCATACAGTATGCCGATACTTTTAGTGAAAACGTGCGTACTTTCGCTAACAATATACACACGGCCGAAGGCGGCACTCCGCTTACAGGATTTCGAGCGGCGCTGACCCGGGTTATAAATGATTACGCCAGAAAGAACGGCCTTATAAAAGAGAAAGACGACAATCTAACCGGAGAAGACACTCGTGAAGGCATCACTGCTGTAGTATCTGTAAAGCTTCCAGAGCCACAATTTGAAGGCCAAACCAAGGCTAAGCTTGGCAATCCGGAGGTTAGAGGCTACGTAGAGCAGGTGATGGGCGAATGGTTTACTTATTTCCTGGAGGAGAATCCAGCTGAAGCTAGGAAGATTATAGGTAAAACCATGTTGGCGGCTAAAGCCAGAGTAGCTGCCAGGGCGGCTCGAGATACAGTGATACGAAAAGGCGCACTAGAAGGCGGCTCTCTGCCGGGCAAGTTAGCAGACTGCTCTTCGCGTAAACCCGAAGAGTCAGAAGTGTATATAGTAGAGGGTGATTCAGCTGGTGGTTCAGCTAAGAACGGACGTGACTCCAAGTTTCAGGCCATACTATCGCTTAGAGGCAAGGTCCTAAACGTAGAGAGGGTGCGTCTGGATAAAATGCTAGGAAATAAAGAGATCAAGGAATTGATTATGGCGCTCGGCACGTCTATAGCTGAGACGTTCGATATAGAAAAGCTACGATATCATCGGATAATTATCATGACCGATGCCGATGTGGACGGAGCTCACATTCGTACGCTACTACTTACATTATTCTACCGACACATGCCAGAGTTGATTGAAGGAGGGCATTTGTATATTGCGCAGCCTCCTCTGTATCTTCTAGAGGTAGGAAAGAAACGCCTGTATGCTTATTCAGAGAATGAGAAAGATACTATCATCGGTGAGCTTATAGATAAGAAGGGCAAGAAAGAGACAGATATTGCAGATTCTAGTGTAGATAATACAACGATTATCGACGATGAAGAAAAGAATCGACTTAAATTAGCCGGGGTCAAGAATATCCAGCGCTACAAGGGGCTGGGAGAGATGGATGCAGAAGAGCTTTGGGAGACTACTATGAATCCGGAAAACCGAGTACTATTACAAGTAAACATTGAGGACGCGGAACGAGCTGATGCAGTATTTACTAAGTTGATGGGTGTGGATGTGCCAATGCGAAAAAGCTTTATCCAGTCCCACGCTAAGTCAGTAGAGAATTTGGACATCTAAATGAGTTATAAAGTTATAAAGTCTATAAAGTTTGTAAAGTTAACACTTCTAAAATGGAGTAATCTTTTGACTTTACAACTTTCAACTTTAAGAACTAAAGCGGAGCGATTCTGATGGCAGACAAAGACAACACAATACTACCAGAGCCAATCAAAGATAACCGAGGAGTAGTACACTCTCAGAATCTAGTGGAGGAGATGGAGAAGAGTTACCTAGAGTACTCCATGAGCGTGATAGTTGCTCGTGCGTTGCCAGATGTCCGTGATGGTTTCAAGCCAGTGCATAGGCGAATTCTGTACTCCATGGGCGAAAACGGCATCAGGCACAATACGAAATACCGCAAAAGCGCTCGTATCGTCGGTGATGTGATGGGTAAATATCATCCGCATGGCGATTCTGCTATTTATGATTCGCTTGCTAGGATGGCGCAACCATGGTCTCTGCGCTACATGATGGTGGACGGCCAGGGTAACTTCGGTAGCATGGACGGAGACGCCGCTGCCGCCATGCGTTATACCGAGGCACGCATGACCGCTATTGCAGAGGAGATGCTTGCAGATATCGATAAAGAAACCGTAGATTTCCGTCCTAATTTCGATGGATCTGAGGGCGAACCTTCTGTGCTTCCGGCCAAGCTACCCAATCTTCTGCTAAACGGCCAGATGGGTATAGCCGTCGGTATGGCCACTAATATACCTCCACATAACCTGACAGAACTTGTCGACGCCTTAGTGTTTATGATTGAAAATGACGAGGTCACTACCGATGACCTATTGGATTTTGTTAAAGGTCCGGACTTTCCTACTGGCGGAATCATATATGGCAAGGAATCGATCAGGCATGCATACGGTAGCGGTCGTGGCGGAGTTACCGTTCGAGCCGTTGCAGAAATAGTCGAGAACAAGAATTCACATCAGATAATAGTTACGGAAATTCCTTATGGTCAGAATAAGGCTACATTAATCGAGAAGATTGCGGACCTAGTAAAAGATAAAAAAATTACAGGTATATCTGATTTACGTGACGAGAGCTCACGCGGATCCGTGCGTATAGTAATCGACCTTAAAAAGGACGCTTATCCGAAAAAGATACTAAACCAGCTATACAAGATGACTCCGATGCAGACCAAGTTCCATCTCAATATGTTAGCTCTTGTAGACGGCATACAGCCACGTGTATTGAACCTGGAAGCCATCCTGAGGGAGTACCTAGAGCATCGTAAGGTAGTGATACGAAGACGCAGCGAGTTCGAGCTTCGCAAAGCAAAAGCTCGCGAACATATACTAGAAGGACTCAAACTGGCCTTGGACGATATTGACGAGGTGATTAAGACCATTCGTGCGAGTGAGAGTTCTGAGGTTGCGCGCACTAATTTGATGAAACAATTCAGTCTCTCCGAACTCCAGGCTAATGCCATACTGGCGATGCAACTTAGGACCCTGGCCGGTCTTGAACGGAAAAAGGTTGAAGATGAACTTAAGGAAGTTCGAGCGAGAATAAAAGAACTAGAGAAGATACTTTCTAGTGACGAGGAGATATTGAGAGTGGTCAAGGAAGAGCTACTCGAAATGAAAGAGAAATATGGAGACGAACGTCGTACCAGTATCGTAGAGCACGAAATCGGCAAGTTCTCTGATGAAGAATTGATACCGAATGAGCAAGTGGTTATTACTTTTACCAAAGGTAGTTACATTAAGCGCACCACAGTCGATACTTACAGAAGCCAGGGGCGTGGTGGCAAGGGTGTAGTCGGCATGGGCACTAAGGAAGAAGATGTTATAGCTCATATGGTGTTTGCCAATTCTCATGACTATGTACTTTTCTTCACGACCATGGGCAGAGTATTCCGAATAAAGGCATATGAGATACCGGTAGCTTCGAGAACTGCCAAGGGTCAGGCTATAGTAAACTTACTTCAACTACACCCCGACGAAGGGATAAGTGCGATTATCAAGCTGGGACAGGACAGGGATGCAGAGGGTTCATATCTACTTATGGCCACACAAAAAGGCGTAGTTAAGAAGACTTCACTGGAGCAGTTCGCTAATATTCGCACGAACGGAATCATAGCTATCAAGCTGGACAAAGACGATATATTGCAATGGGTTCGCCTAACGGGAGGAGGCGATCAGATATTGATATCTACCGCAAATGGACAAGGGTTGAGATTTGAAGAGACCGACGTCCGACCTATGGGTAGGAGCGCTAGAGGTGTTCGCGGTATTCGCTTACGAGAAGGCGATAGAGTAGTTGGATTCGATGTAGTTAACGACGATGCCCAAATTTTAGTGGTTCATGCTAATGGCTACGGCAAGCGCACGAAAGTAAAATTATTCGCAGTCCATAAACGAGGTGGCCTTGGCGTGAAAGCAGGTGTCATTAGCAAGAAGACCGGTCCTGTCATCAATGTAGTGCGAGTCAACCCAGACTCAGACGAGCTACTGTTAATATCCCGCAAAGGACACATTATTCGCTTGAAAGCTTCCGAGATCTCTGTAATAGGTCGCGCCACCCAAGGTGTACGTATTATGAGACTGAATGCTGATGATGAGATAGTTTCCGTCGCTTTAATATCAGAAACTGAGGCCAAGCAGGAATAATGCAACTGATTTTAGTAGCCCTAGGCGCATGGTTTATTGCTCAGATTATAAAGTTTAGCATCAGGGCGTTTAACGGCCAGCCGAATTTTAGGGTCTTCTATCAATCGGGCGGTATGCCGAGTGCGCATTCGGCTACGGTGATAGCACTAGCTACGGCAGCTCTGACCACACAAGGGTACCAAAGTCCTATATTTGGTCTAAGTGTTGTAATTGCAGCAATAGTTATTTATGACTCACTTGGGGTGAGGAGATCGAGCGGAGAGCAGTCGGTTGTGATCAATGCCCTACTTAGAACTACCGGTAAAAATTCGTTAGTTCGAGAGATACTAGGCCATACTCCCTCCGAGGTTGTGGCAGGATCTGCGGTGGGAATTGTCACTGGTCTTCTGTTTACTTACGGTGAATGGGCGGAGAATCTTTCCTGGCTGGCAGAATCGCCTACTGACGCGGAGAGACTTGTCTATCTAGGGGTGTTTGCGGGAATAGTATTATTGGGTATAGCTCTGAGGGTAGCTTTAACCAGGTTTCGTTCAGTAGACGTCATAGGTAAAGTTTCATCCGTTGCGTGGAATGCATTTATGTTGCCGGGATTCTTCGGACTACTTACGTCATTGCTTCAATTCCAGACTGGCAGAGCCGGATCCTGGCGTCTGTGGTCGGTAATAGTGATTGTGGTATTTTTTACGGTTCAACTTATATTGACTTGGAAGTTCTACTTCTCGATTAAGCAAAAATATGAAGAACAGTCCTCTAAATTGAAACAACTCAGAAAGCATCAACGACGCTTGGATAAAAAGAATAAAAAGTCTAAGCGGCGCAAAAAGTAGCATTACCGGATAATAGAGGTGCATAATATGCTTGACCTGCGGTGCTGGATTGGGTAATATATAATTTGCACGTTTGCGAGAGACAGTCCTGCAATTAGGGGCATAATGACGTGTGAACTTTGATAATTCAGACTGTGCAGTACAACCGTTTGTTTGTGGTTGCCTTTTGGCTTCTACAAACAATAACAATTCCGCCCCGCCAGCCACTAGCTGGTAGGTGGGGCAAACGTTTTTACATATGTACGTTACACAAAACAATGTCAGCAACAACGAGTCTTAAAGCTTGTAAAGTTATAAAGTTTTCTTTATAACTTTCAACTTTCAAAACTTCATTTTATGGAGAGTTTGATCCTG
Organism: Candidatus Saccharimonadota bacterium; assembly: GCA_007131065.1. GTDB lineage: Bacteria > Patescibacteriota > Saccharimonadia > QS-5-54-17 > QS-5-54-17 > SLRF01. The sequence goes on along the minus strand of SLRF01000049.1, from coordinate 656 downwards.
GCTCAGGGTGAACGCTGGCGGCGTGCCTAATACATGCAAGTCGAGGGAGAATCTATCTTCGGATAGAGGAAACCGGCGAACGGGTGAGTAACACGTTGGTACCTGCCCCGAAGTAGGGAATAGCTCGGAGAAATCCGGATTAATGCCCTATAGTCTCGCAAGAGTAAAGCTCCGGCGCTTCGGGAGGGGCCTGCGTATGATTAGCTAGTTGGTAGGGTAATGGCCTACCAAGGCGATGATCATTAGCTGGTTTGAGAGGATGATCAGCCACACTGGGACTGAGACACGGCCCAGACTCCTACGGGAGGCAGCAGTAGGGAATCTTCCACAATGGGCGCAAGCCTGATGGAGCAACGCCGCGTGCAGGATGAAGGCTTTCGGGTCGTAAACTGCTTTTGTTAGCGAAGAATATGACGGTAGCTAACGAATAAGCCTTGGCTAACTCCGTGCCAGCAGCCGCGGTAATACGGAGAAGGCAAGCGTTACCCGGAATTACTGGGCGTAAAGCGTTGCGTAGGTGGCCTGCTAAGTGAAGTGCGAAACCTTACGGCTCAACCGTAAGCTTGTATTTCAAACTAGCAGACTAGAGGACAGGAGAGGTGAGTGGAATTCCTGGTGTAGGAGTGATATCCGTAGATACCAGGAGGAACACCAAT